>NZ_JAMYUS010000010.1:0-240331 GCF_040323255.1 Mesorhizobium sp. M0052
TGGCCGTCGAAACCAACGAAAACTGGATGGAGGCCAACCGCTATATCAACATGGATGATCTGCGCGAGCACAAGAAGCTCGCTCTGCGCCAAGCCGCATGACCAGCATCATGATCGCCCATTTTGCAGAACTTGACGCACACAACCCGCCTCTGCTTTCGCCAATGCCGACGTTGCAGGACTAACGCAACAGCAAAGCTGTTGATCTCCCCCCTTGCGGGGGAGATGTCCGGCAGGACAGAGGGGGTGTGAAGGATCGCTACGCGCGGAATCCGACGACTGTCCCTTCGTCCCTACCCGACGATGGCAAACGCTTCGCGCATCTTGCCCGACGCGGTCTTGACCGGTTTCTGGCCGATCCACTGCACGTGCCGGCCAAGCGTGGCGGCGGCCGATTCGGTATTGCCCTGCCGCAGCGCGCTCAGGATCGCGCGATGATCCTGGTCGGTGCGGATTTCCCATTCCGAGCGCCAGGCGGCGAACAGGAAGCGGGCGCTTGCGGCGTGCAAATCGTCGATGGTGGCGATGAGCCGCGGCATGCCGCAGGGCGCCAGGATCAGCCGGTGGAAGGTGCGGTTGGCCTCCTCCCAAGATCGGACATCGCGGGATTTGTCGCCGGCCTTTGTGGCTTCTTCGGCAAGATTGAGAATGGAAGCCGTCAGATGCGGCGCGGCATGGCGCAGCGCCAGCACTTCGAGGGCTGCCCGCATCTCGGCGACTTCCCTTACCTCGCCGAGATCGAAAGCGGCGACGCGCACGCCCCGCCTGGGCTCACTGACCGCCAGCCCTTGCGCCTCCAGGCGCCGGAAGGCTTCGCGCACCGGGACATGGCTGGTCTGGAATTCCTCGGCGATGTGATCCTGCCGCAGCCGGGCGCCGGGTTCGATCGCGCCCGATATGATGCGATCCGCCAGCACCTTGCTGATGCGCACGGCGATGGTGTCGTCTGCGGTCTTTGCCATGTTTTATAGATAATTTGCACTGCTGCCGATTGTCGAGCGGTGATTGCCCGATTTTGCATGCAAACTTGCTTTGGCGCCAGGCGCGTGTCAGTTCACCCGGCTGATGCAGAAGTCGATGACGTCGATCAGCGCCGATTTCTGCGGCGTCGCCTCCAGCGGCGCCAGCGCGTCGCGGGCGATCTCGCCGAAATGGCGGGCCCGTCCGATGGTGTCGGCAATGGCGCCATGGCGGGTCATCAGGCCGATCGCCTTTTCCAGGCCGGCATCGTCGGTGACATTGTCCTCGATGGCGCGCTTCCAGAAGGTGCGCTCGGCCTTGGTGCCGCGCCGGTAGGCGAGGATGACCGGCAGCGTAACCTTGCCTTCGCGGAAATCGTCGCCGACATTCTTGCCCAGCTCCTGGCTGGAGCCGCCATAATCCAGCGCATCGTCGATGAGCTGGAAGGCAAGGCCGAGATTCATGCCGTAGGAGCGCAATGCGGCGCGATCGTTGCGCGTCGCCGATGCGATGACCGGGCCGACCTCGGCGGCAGCCGAGAACAGCGCCGCGGTCTTGGCCTTGATGACGGCGAAATGCTCGTCCTCGGTGGTATCCAGGTTCTTGGCTGCCGCCAGCTGCATCACCTCGCCCTCGGCGATGATCGAGGCGGCGCTGGACAGGATGTCGAGCGCTTCCAGCGAACCGACATCGACCATCATGCGAAAAGCCTGGCCGAGCAGGAAATCGCCGACCAGCACGCTCGCCTGGTTGCCCCAGATCATGCGGGCGGTCTTCTTGCCGCGCCGCATGCCGCTCTCGTCGACGACATCGTCATGGAGCAGCGTGGCGGTGTGCATGAACTCGACCGCGGTGGCGAGCTTGACGTGGCCCTCGCCGGAATAGCCGAACATCTGGGCCGCCGCGAGCGTCAGCATGGGACGCAGCCTTTTGCCGCCCGACGAGATCAGATGATTGGCGACCTCCGGGATCATCTCGACGTCGGAGCCGGCCTTGGACAGGATCAGTTTGTTGACGCGCCCCATATCGGCGGCTGTCAGGTCGATGAGATCCTTGATGGAGGCGGGTTCCCGCTTCCCGTTTTCGATGTTGAGAACGACACCCACCAACAAACACTCCCGTCTTTGATCACGCGTGCGACGGCACCCTGGTCCCGCCTGGGACTCTAGGGCGGCACATACGGGCACGGCAAGAGGCGAATTGGCGCGGCTGCGGTGACGGCGTGTCAACCTTAGCGACCGCATGCCGTTGCCCGAAAACCGCTCCACACTTTTCGGCGCCATGCTCCGGCGTTTACATCAACGCTGCAACCTGCGAACTTCGTCCGATGATAGAACTCGTGCGCACCAACGATGCCGTGATCATCTCCTTCGTCGAATCGCTGATGCGCGATGCCGGGATCGCCTGCTTCGTCGCCGACCAGAACATGAGCATTCTCGAAGGGTCGATCGGTCTTTTGCAGAAGCGCGTGATGGTCGATGCCGACCAGGCCGATCAGGCGCGGCGCATCTTGAAAGACGCCGGCATCGAGAACGAAATCCGCCAGACATAATGGCTGAAGCGAGCGCGCTTACCAGCGATACGCCGGCCCATACGGTCGATGCCTTTCATCGCGGCCGCTTCTGGCTGGTCCAGCCCAGGACAGGGCATCGCGCCGGGATGGATGCCATGATGCTGGCGGCAGCAGTTCCATCCGGCTTTGCTGGACGCCTCGCCGATTTCGGCGCCGGCGCCGGTGCGGCGGGTCTTGCCGTGCTGTCGCGCTGCCCAGAGGCGCAGGTCGTGCTCGTCGAACGGTCGGCCGAGATGGCAGGCTTCGCCACAACCACGCTCGCCCATCCCGGCAATGCGCATCTCGGCAATCGCGCCTCGGTGCTGACCACCGACGTCACGCTGTCGGGCCGGGCGCGGACGCAAGCCGGCCTTGCCGACAATTCCTTCGATTTCGTCATCATGAACCCGCCCTTCAACGCGGCGCAGGACCGCGCCACGCCAGATCCGCTGCGGCGGCAAGCGCATGTCATGGACGACGGGCTGTTCGAGAGCTGGATCCGAAGTGCGGCTGCCGTCGCCAAGCCGCGCGGGGGCCTGGCCGTCATTGCGCGGCCGGAACAGCTTGGCGACCTCCTCCATGCGCTGTCGGGCCGCTTCGGCGACGCCGAGATGCTGGCCGTGCATCCGCGCCCGGAAGCAGCCGCAATCCGCATTGTCGTCAGGGCAGCGCTCGGCGCGCGCGGCAAGCTGTCTATCCGCCCGCCTTTGATGCTGCATGGGCAAACGGGCGACGGCCCGTCGGAACGAACCGAGATGATCAACAACGGACTGGCGTCGCTGTTTGGCGATTGATTTGGGCCCGTCAGTGTCGTTGCCGCAAAACCGGCACACAGTTGGCTGAGATGGATTGCAGCATTGCCGTTGACCGGCAAATCCCTACATGCGTTGAAGCCATTTGGAGACAGCCACCTCGTGAACCGCCTTTTCAACCGCCTGCTGCCGAAATCCTGGCGATCCAGCGTCGTCACCATTCCCGTCATCAGGCTGCATGGCACCATCATGGCCGGCGGCGGCCCGTTCCGGCCGAGCCTCTCCTTGGCGTCCACCGCCGCCCTCATCGAAAAGGCGTTCCTGTTCGATGCGCCCGCCGTCGCCATTTCGATCAATTCGCCTGGCGGCTCGCCGGTGCAGTCGCGGCTGATCTTCAAGCGCATCCGCGACCTCGCGGTCGAGAAGAACAAGAAGGTGCTGGTCTTCGTCGAGGATGTGGCGGCCTCGGGCGGCTACATGATCGCGGTCGCCGGCGACGAGATCTTTGCCGATCCGTCCTCCATCGTCGGTTCGATTGGTGTCGTCTCGGCCTCGTTCGGCTTTCCCGAGTTGATGAAGAAGATCGGTGTCGAGCGCCGTGTCCACACCGCCGGCCAGAACAAGGCGGTGCTCGACCCGTTCAAGCCGGAGAAGAGGGAAGACGTCGAGCGCCTGAAGGCGCTGCAGCTGGAAGTGCACGAGACCTTCATCGACCTGGTCAGGGAACGCCGTGGCACCAAGCTGAAGGACGATCCGGACCTGTTCACCGGCCTGTTCTGGACCGGCAAGAAAGGGCTGGAGCTTGGCCTCGTCGATGCGTTGAGCGACATGCGCACGGTACTGAAAACCCGCTTCGGCGCGAAAACCCAGCTCAGGCTGGTCACCGCGCCGCGTGGCCTGTTTGGCCGCATCGGCCTGTTCGGCTCGAACTTTTCAGCGCCCGATATTGCCGCCGCCGCCGCAAGCGGCGTGATCGATGCGGCGGAAGAGCGCGCATTGTGGGCTCGCTTCGGGCTTTGAAAAAGCAGGGAAAGAGTCTAGCATGAGGGCTTGACAGTCTGCCTTGCCGCCTTGCGAGGGAGGAGCTTTGAAATGCCACAGATCATTTTCTTCGCAGTTGTCGGCGCAGCCGCTTATTTCGGCTACCGCACCTTCGTCCGCGAGGCCGAACGTGTGACCGCCAAGGTGCGGCGCACCGAAAAGCAGGCAGCCAACGGCACCAACGGCACGCTGGTCCAGGATCCCAAGACCGGCGAATACCGCCTGGCCAAGGACTGAGCATCATCCCGTCAGCAGCCGACAGTTTGGATGCCGCAGCCCGGACGTGGCTTGCGCCCGCCAAGATAAATCTGGCGCTGCACGTCACCGGCAAGCGCGCCGACGGCTACCATCTGCTCGAGAGCCTGGTCGTTTTCACCCGCTTCGGCGACAGGGTCGAGATCGAGCCTGCCGACGCCGACCGGTTCTCCGTATCGGGCCGTTACGCGACTTCCGTGCCGATCGACGACAGCAATCTGGTGGTGAAGGCGCGCGAGGCGCTGCGCAGGCCGGCCGGCCAGCAGAGCACGCCGCCGGTTGCCATCCGGCTGGAAAAGAACCTGCCGATCGCATCCGGCGTCGGCGGCGGATCGAGCGACGCGGCCGCCGTTCTGCACGGTCTTATCAGGACATGGGGTCTCGACATCGGTGAGGCCGAACTGAGCCGGATCGGTCTCACGCTCGGCGCCGACGTGCCGATGTGTCTTGCGGCAAAACCGCTGGTTGCGCGTGGCGTCGGCGATGAGCTGTCGCCAATTGCGGATTTTCCTGCGCTGGCCTTGGTGCTGGTCAATCCCGGCGTCGCCGTCTCCACGCCCGATGTGTTCAATGCACTTGAAAAACGCGACAATGAAGGACTGCCGCCGCTGCCGCGCGGTTTCGATTTCCACGGCGTCCGCAATTGGCTGGAGATCACCCGCAACGATCTTGAGGAACCGGCGCAAGCAATACAGCCGCCCATCGGCAGAGCGCTTTCCCTGCTGAACAGGGCCGGATCTGGATTCTCGCGCATGTCGGGATCCGGCGCGACATGCTTCGGGCTGTTCGAGACCGGCAATGTCGCCAAGCGCGCCGCCGCCGAGATCCGCAGCCGCGAACCGGAGTGGTTTGTCGCCGCGACACGAAGCATCGCTTCAGAGGGGGCCGATGACCAAAATTGACGAAAGCCGCCCGTTCATCCCGGTGCGCATCGCGGTGCTGACGGTGTCCGATACGCGCAGCCTTGCCGACGACAAATCCGGCCAGACGCTGGCTGATCGCATCGCCGAGGCCGGCCATGTCCTGGCCGCGCGCGACATCGTCACCGACGACCGGGAGAAAATCCGCGACAAGGTGCTGGGCTGGTCGCGCGACGAAGACATCGATGTCGTCATCACCACCGGCGGCACCGGTTTTACCGGCCGCGACGTGACGCCGGAGGCGCTGGAGCCGATCTTCGAGAAGCGCATGGATGGCTTTTCCGAAGTGTTCCACCGCATTTCCTACGACAAGATCGGCACCTCGACAGTGCAGAGTCGGGCGACGGGCGGCGTCGTCAACGCCACCTTCGTCTTCGTGCTGCCGGGCTCGCCCGGCGCCTGCAGGGACGCCTGGGACGGCATCCTGAAACCGCAGCTCGACTACCGCCACATGCCCTGCAACTTCGTCGAGATCATGCCGCGCCTGGACGAGCATTTGCGGCGCGGCAAGGCCGCCTCGTAAACCAAGGCAAAGTGCCGGCCAAGTGCTGCCTTTGTCAGGCAGAATGGCGGCTGCGCCTTCGAGAGGTCATTTCCTCCGGGTCGTCGGGCGGATAGTCTGTCGCCAAGTCAAGACGGAAGAGATCCAATGAGCGCGCACCGCGGCGGCTGCCATTGCGGCAACATCCACCTGACGTTCGAAACGGGAATGGAGCCGGCCGAGATGGAGATCCGCGCCTGCCAGTGCGCCTTCTGCGTCCGGCATGGCTCACGCGCCGCCGCCGATCCGCAGGGCCGATTGATCGTCGCGGTCGAGGACGAGGCGCGGCTGCACCGATACCGGTTCGGATTGCGCACCGCCGATTATCTCATCTGCCGGGACTGCGGCGTCTATGTCGCTGCTGTGACCACCGACGGCGAACCGAGAGCGATCGTCATCGTCAATGCGCTGGATGACCGGCCGCGGTTCAACCGCGAGCCGGTCCCAATGGACTATGATGCCGAGAACAAAGAGGGTCGCATTGCCCGGCGGCAAGCGCGCTGGATGCCGGTCGAGATCCGCTCCGGCCTCAGCGGATGACCGGTTCGCCGTGGAAGCGGCGGCGCGAGGGCGGCGAGACGCCGAAGCCGACCTCCATCATCAGCCGTGGCGTGGTGGACGGCACGGTGCCCATGTGGAAGCCGAACGGGTCCTCGACGAAGCCGAGGCCGGCCTCGCCGGTCAGCGTGACCGGGCTGTCGTCGCCATAGACCTTGAGCACGTCTTGCGCCGGATGGCCGACCAGCAGCGTCAACTGGTGCTTGAGGCTGCGCCTGTTGTGGCTGCCTTTGACATAGACATGCGGGCCGGTGCCGGCATCGCAGGGCTTGAGATAGAAGAAGAATTTCAGCATCCGCCAGTCGTCGAGATCGAAATGATATTTGCCGAGCGAGGCAAGGTTCTTGTCGGCGTCGGAAGCCTCGCCGGTCGGAAAGCTCCACCAGACACGCGTGGTGATCAGCTTTGCCTGCCCGCCCAGATAGTGCTGGGCGATGTCGAGCAGCAGCGGGTCGTTCTGGATGGCGAGTGCCGCCTTGCAGCCGAGGATGCGCTCGAAATAGTGTCCGCTGAGCAAAGAGCGGCCGAACCGCTTCTCGGCTTCTGCGTGTTCTCCGGGCATGAATTCGAGCCGGCGGTCGAAATTGCCGAAGCACGGCGTGCTCTGAGCAAAGCTGGCGATCTCTTCGTGGATTGCCTGCGGAAGGACCAGTCCGGAGAACAGGCCATCGGCGCGCAGCGCCGCGACGATCGACTTGAGGTCGACGCCCCTGAACATCGTCGCTCCGGCACTCTGCGCGGGGCGCGCGGCTTTGGCGCCAAGCCAGTGCAGTTTGCGCGCCGGCATGGTGCGGGCAAGCACGAACATCGGCAGCCATGCGGGATTTTCGCGCAGGTCGGACAGATAGGTCGGGATACGCACCGCGATGCGGCGGAGCAGGCTGCCGTTGCGGGCAATGGCCTCCAGACTGGGGGCGCCGGATTTGTCAGGGGACGAAAGGTTCATCGGGGTCCTCAGATATGAACGGCAGCAACGACGACGCGGCGCTTGCTTACCGCTCCGGCACTACCCAAACCCGATATCCCGCATCAACGGAATGCTAATCCCGCGTCAGCTTTTGTGCAATGCACAATAGGTTTTTGCGGCGAAAAAGCCGGACGGCGCAGCGGACAGTGTCAATTCCGGGGGGACGCCGACGCTGCCCCTCATCCGCCCTTCGGGCACCCTTCTCCCTGGGAACGGGGAGAAGGGAGAAACATCACTTCTTCGGCGCCAGCCAGATTTCGGCGTCGAGCCGCCTGGTGGCGAGACCGCGCGCAAGGGCTTCGGCGCTGTGCGCGTTCTTCGACAGGGCAGCGGCCTGGCGCTTGCTGATGACCAGCCCTTCGGCCAGCGCCCGGTTGCCCGAAAACACCCGTGACAGGAACGGCGTGCGGCTGCCGCGCGCACGGGAAAAGCGCGCCGGCATGGTTTGCCGCGCCGTGTGAGCGACGACGTCGTCGATCCAGCCGTCGGCCAGCCTTGCGCCCGGCTCGAGAAACAGCAGCCAGTCACCCTTCGCCTGCCTGATTCCCGCGCCGATGCCGCCGGCGACGAAATGGCAGCCGGCATGATCGGCAACCCGATGCGTCTGGTCGGTCGAGCCGGTGTCGCAGACGATGACATCGCGTACCACGCCCTCGACCGCGCCGCCGATCAATGAGGCGAGCGTGCGGGCAAGGCCTTCTTCGTCATCCCGGGTTTCGATGAGAACGCTGAGCATTTTTAGCCGAATAGCGGAAAGCCCGGCGCAGCGCCAGTTTTGCATGGTCCAACTAAAAAGTTCTTGCTTTGTTCTCATCAGCGAAATAGGATTATTTTCATGAACAGAGCGATTCGACAGCCAGCCGACAGTCCTTGGGAAAGGGCCAAAATGGAACATATCGTGCGTGCGGACATTGCTGCTTTCGGAGCAGGGCGAGCCGAGATGGCCAATGCGATGATCGAACAGAGCGGCATGCGCGTCCGTCCGGATCGCAACCGCGGCCGTTCCGCTGGCATCAACCCGTCCGGCCGGTTCGAGCCGGTCAGCCGGCATGTGTTCGACGACGGCTGGAATTCGCTGGAGGAATTGCCGCCGTTCAAGACCGAAGTGCAGGTCGAGAAGCCGCGCACCATCATCACCCGCAACGAATCGCCCGACATTTCCTTCGACCGCTCGATCAACCCCTATCGCGGCTGCGAGCATGGCTGCGTCTATTGTTTCGCCCGGCCGACGCATTCCTTCATGGGCCTGTCGCCGGGGCTGGATTTCGAAGCGAAGCTGTTTGCCAAGCCGGATGCGGCGCGGCTGCTCGACAAGGAACTGTCGAAGGATGGCTATCAGCCGCGCACCATCGCGATCGGCACCAACACCGATCCCTACCAGCCGATCGAGAAACAATACCGGATCATGCGCGATATCCTCGAAGTGCTGGAGGCGCGCGGCCATCCGGTCGGCATCGTCACCAAATCCCATCTGGTGACGCGCGACATCGACATCTTGTCGCGCATGGCCGAACGGGGCTTGGCCAAGGTGGCGCTGTCGGTGACGACGATGGACCGCATGCTGGCGCGCACCATGGAGCCACGCGCGTCGACGCCGACCAAGCGGCTTGAGGCGATCCGGCAGCTTTCCGATGCCGGCATCCCGGCCTCTGTCATGGTGGCGCCGATCATTCCCGGCCTGACCGACCAGGAGATGGAGCGCATCCTCGATTCGGCACGCGCCGCAGGCGCCCGCGAGGCCGGCTATGTCATCCTGCGCCTGCCGCTCGAGGTGGCGCCGATCTTCAAGGACTGGCTGCTGCGCCATTATCCCGACCGCTACCGGCACGTGATGTCGCTGATCCGTTCGATGCGCGACGGCAAGGACTATGATTCGGAATGGGGCAAGCGGATGAAAGGCGCCGGCCCCTATGCCTGGCAGATCGGCCGGCGCTTCGAGATCACGGCCAAGCGGCTCGGCCTCAACGCCGAGCGGCGCACGCTCCGAACCGACCAGTTTGTCGCCGCCGCCAAGGCGACCGAGCAGCTGATGCTGCTCTGAGAGTAGCGCCTGCCCTGCCCTCGTGGCTGTCAGGCGACCCAAGAATCCCGTCCGGCCTGTCCCCCGGCCTGCAGACGGTGCCCTCCCGGTCTTGCCCCACTCGACCTTGGAGGGACTTGCGGAGAATCGGAGCCGATGCGAACCTCGCCGCAACATGGCTCGCGCACGTTCCGATTCTCCGCTTCTTTTCGAAATCGTCGAAAAGCCCGACTTCTCCTTCGAGACGAAGGCGATGGCGGAAGGCCTGTGGCCGGTGGCAGGCATGGACGAGGCCGGCCGCGGTCCGCTGGCCGGGCCGGTGGTGGCGGCGGCCGTGATCCTCGATCCCGCCAACATTCCCGACGGGCTCGACGATTCCAAACGGCTCAACCATTTGCAGCGCGAGGCGCTGTTCCTGAAAATCCTGGGGTCAGCGCTCGGCGTGTCGATGGCCTCGGTCAGCGCCGAAGGCATTGACGGCAGCAACATCCTCAAGGCCAGCCTGGAAGCCATGCGCCGCGCCCTTGCCGGCCTGCCGATCCAGGCGAAGCTGGCGCTGGCCGATGGCCGCGATGTGCCGCCGGGCCTCCTCTGCGAAGGCCGCGCGCTGATCAAGGGCGACCAGCGCTCGCAATCGATCGCCGCCGCCTCGATCGTCGCCAAGGTGATGCGCGACCGCATGATGTGCGGCTGCGGCAGCCATCACGAGCGCTACGGGTTCGAGGTCCATATGGGCTACGCCACCGTGCGGCACCGCACCGCGATCGAAGCGCATGGGCCGGTGGCAAGGCTGCACCGGGCATCATTCGCGCCGTTCAGGCTGGGTGGGGTTGAGGTGGTGGAAGAAGAAGGGTTTGTCGGGTTGGAGTAATGGTAATCTCCTCCCTTGAGGGGGAGATGGCCGGCAGGCCAGAGGGGGTCGCCGCGCGTGAAGCGCTAGCCCTTACTGGCCGCAGAAAGAGCGTCGCGCCCGGTCGCACCGACCCCCTCTGTCGCCTTTGGCGACATCTCCCCCTCAAGGGGGCAGATTGTCCGCGCTCAACAAAAAGGCCGCCAGGTTGCCCGGGCGGCTTGATGTCAGCGAGTTAACGCCGCTCAGTTCAGCCTGGCCTTCACGTCCTGCAGCGCGGACTTGAACAGGTCGGCGCCGGCCTTGGCGTCGATCTTGCCGGCAAGCAGCGTGCGGGCCGCCTCGACAGCGATGTCGACGGCGCTGGCGCGCACTTCGGCGACGGCTTCGCGCTCGGCCTGGCCGATCTTCTGCTCGGCAAGCGCGGTGCGGCGGGTGACATAGTCTTCGGTCTTCTTGTGCGCCTCGGCGGCAAGCATGTCGGCTTCGCGCTTGGCGGCAGCGACGATGGCTGCGGCCTCCTGCTCGGCTTCCTTGCGCTTCTTCTGGTATTGGCCGAGCAGTTGCTGGGCCTCTTCGCGCAACCGGCGGGCTTCCGCAAGCTCGTCGCTGATCTTGGTCGCGCGGGCGTCGAGCGACTTGGCGATCAGGCCCGGCACCTTGATGTAAACGGCAACGCCGAGGAAAATGACGAGGGCAACCGTTGCCCAGAGCGTTGCGAGAGATGTGGCGTCCATAATGTGCTCCTCACCGGGCCACGGATTTGACCGCAGCCGAGATCTCGGCCTTGCTGGTCTTGCCGCCGACAAGCGCATCGACGATGGCTGAAGCGGTGTCCTCGGCAATCGTGCCGACTTCCTTCATGGCGTTGGCCTTGATGGAAGCAATGCTGGCCTCCGCCTCGCCGAGCTTCTTGTCGAGGGCGGCCTCGACCTTCTTGCGGGCAGCCTCGGCTTCAGCCTTGGCAGCGTCGTTGGCCTGCTGGCCGATCGCGTTGGCCTTGGCCTTGGCTTCCGCCAGTTCCTGCTCGTAAGCGGCAACGGCGGCGTCCGCCTCGCCCTTCAGCTTGGCGGCCTGGTCGAGGTCCTGCGTGATGCGATCGCTGCGGACGTCGATGATGCCGCCAAGGCGCGGCATCACCACCTTCTTCAGGAACAAATAGAACAGCCCGAACGTGATCGCCAGCCACAGAAGCTGGGACGGAAACGTCGCCGGATCGAATGGCGGGAACGTGCCGTGCGCCTCGGCAGGCACGCCGGTGCCGGAATGCGTGTCGCCTTCCGTACCGGTATGGGCGCCTTCAGCGGCGGGTGCGGACTCTTGCGCAAACGCAGATGTCACGAACATGGACTATCCCCTGATATCAGGCATGGCCGCAGGAATGCGGCCAGCCAATTCTTCCCAATGCTCGTCCGACCAATAATTGGCCGAACAGGGGCTCAGCCGAACAGGGCGAGAAGCGCGATGAGAAGCGAGAAAATGCCCAGAGCTTCGGTCACGGCGAAGCCGAAAATCAGGCGGCCGAACTGGCCATCGGCGGCCGACGGATTGCGCAGGGCGCCCGCCAGGTAGCTGCCGAAGATGTTGCCGAGGCCAATGCCCGCGCCGCCCATGCCCAGGCAAGCGATACCGGCGCCGATGTACTTTGCTGCTTCTGCGTCCATTTTAAACTCCTTTGGATCTGTAATTCGTTGCAATTCCATCCGGCGAAAGATGCCGGAAATTCTAGGTCAGTGCCCGGGATGCAGGGCGTCGTTCAGATACATGCAGGTCAGCACCGCAAAGACGTAGGCCTGCAGGAAAGCGACCAGCAATTCCAGCGCGGTCAGCGCGACTGCCATGGCCAGCGGCAACACCGAACCGGCAACGCCGACGGCGCCGAGCGCGCTCAGGCTGACGACGAAGCCCGAAAACACCTTCAGTGTGATGTGGCCGGCCAGCATGTTGGCGAACAGACGAACCGAGAGGCTGACCGGGCGCGACACGAAGGAGATCACTTCGATCAGCACCACCAGTGGCAGCAGGAACACCGGAACGCCATGCGGCACGAAGAGCTTGAGGAAACCCAGACCGTGCTTCGTGAAGCCGTAGACAACGACGGTTCCGATCACCAGGGCTGCGAGGCCGAAGGTGACGATGATGTGGCTGGTGACGGTGAAGAAGTACGGGAAAAGGCCAAGCAGGTTGGCGACCAGTACGAACATGAACAACGAGAACACGAAGGGGAAGAACTTCATGCCCTGCGTTCCGGCGGCGTCGCGCAGCATGTTGGAGACGAACTCGTAGCCCATTTCCGAAACCGACTGCAGGCGCCCGGGAACAAGGCTGCGGCTCGAGGTCGAGAGGTACAGAAACGCCGATGCGACGAGGACGGTCGCGACCATGAACAGGGACGAATTGGTGAAGGACAGGTCATAGCCTCCGATGTTGATCGGAATCAGCTTGACGATATGGAACTGGTGGATCGGATCGACCTTGTCAGCAGCCATTTACATCCCCGTCAAAGCCGCGAACGGCCTTAAGTGTCCTTGTGCGCCGTTGGCGGCGCCATTTCATTCTTTCGGATCGTGCGACTTCTCGCTTTTTCCGAATTCCGCCACAACACCTGACGAACGCAGGACATTGAGCACGCCGGCGCCAAAGCCCAGCAACAAGCCGACGACCAGACCCCATGGCGAGGTTCCCGCCACACGATCCAGAAACCAGCCAAGGCCCACACCCACCACTATCCCGGCGATGAACTCGCTGGACAGCTTGAGCGCCTGGCCATATCCGGCCGTCGCTTTCGCGCCGTCATTCCCCTCGAGCTGATCCGGCCGTCTTGTCGCAAGCGATGCTCCAAGCTCACGCCGGCGGCGTTCGAGATCTTCGTCGCGGATGTCGGCCTCGTGCTTGCTGCCGCGGCCGGTTTCTCCGGTTCCGTCTGGCCCGTTCTTGTCGGCCATCGTAACCCCCCTGCCCGGTCAGACCGTCACCGTCCGTCCGCTTCTAAAGTCGCCGGCAACATAGTTAGAGGGTTTGCGCCCGTCAAGCCACGGGCGGGACTTCAAAGCCATGTATTTTTTCTATTGGAATCAATTACTTGGCGAGGTGCGACATCGTGCCCGGCACTATCGGGTCGGCACATGCCCCAAATCCGTCCGGCGACCGCTGTCCGATTTCGGCTTCCAGGGCCTTTGCGGTTCGTTTGCGACAGGCAAGCCGAAGGGCTCAGCTCCAGCCGCCGCCATAGGTGCGGTAGAAGATATGCAGGCCGATCTTGGTCATCTTCTGCATCGTGCGCGCCCAGCCCGGATGGACGTAGTTGGCGTAGTAGTGGGTCGATGAGCCGACTTCGGGAATGAATATCTTGCCGGCGGTGACCGCCATCGCGACGTCCTGCGCGGTCTTGTAATGGGCGGGGCTCTCGATGCGCTTCTTGCGGCCGTCGCAGGCGAAGGAGAACTGGCAGCGGTTCAGCCAGTTGTCGTTCTGGTAGACGACGCCGCAAATCGAGTTCGGATAGGCCGGATTGCGGACGCGGTTGAGAATGACCTGCGCGACGGCGGCCTGGCCGCGCACGGATTCGCCGCGCGCCTCGAAATAGATGCCGTTGGCGAGGCAGGCCTGCTCCTTCGTGGAGAAGACGCTGGCCGGCAGCGGGTTCTGGATCCACGAGTGGTCACCCTTGGCCATCGGCGGAATGAAGCGCCCGCTGCTCGGCTCCTCGTCCTGCAGCAGCGCTTCGAAGGGTGAGGCCTTGGCGTAATCGGGTTCGGCCTGGGCATAGGCGGTGGCCAGCACGTCCGGTCTGTCATTGTTGACCAACGCGGCAAGCATGGCCGGCACGCCGGGATCGGGCTTCTTGTCCACGTTGGTGTGGAAGGCCTGGGCGATCTGGATTTCCTTGCCCTTGATGCCGGGCTTGGCGAAGGCGAGCTTCAGGCCGCTGTCCATGCTCGGCCGCAGCAGCGAGGACGTGCGCTGAAAGATCGAGCCGGCATTGAAGTTCTTCGGCGGCGCCACCGGCGAGACCTGGATGATGCGGCCCTTCTTGTCGGCGCGCATGATGCGGTCCTCGTCGGGCGTGATGCCGGCGACATTGCCCTTGCCGCGAAACGAGACCTTGCCGACGCCGAGCAGGCGCACGCCCGAACCCGAGAGCGAACCGGTGGTGACGGAATCGATGAAAGGCATTTCGGCGGCATGAACCGAGCCGGCGACGGAGCGCTCGACATAAGAGTTCCAGCGGGTGCCCGAGGCTTCGAGGCCGGAAATCAAGCTGCCCATGTCCTGGTAGGCGACGACAGTTGGAAAGCCGATCCAGATGCCGAGCCCGATGACCAATGGCGATACGAAGGAACGTTTTTTCTCACCGGCGGCGGCGGCCAGCCGCTTCAGGACACGTCGATGCACGGGGAACTCTCCAGAAACGCCACTGAGCCACTGGAGAGCCAAAGTGAAGCATTAACCTTGATGCGGGGTTAACGCGGTTGATCGTGTTTTTCCGAAGCGGCCCGAAATGGGACGCCGTTTGCCGACCGGCAACCCGTCAGTTCGGCCGCAGGAAAATTGGCCATGCAATCAAGGCGCAGAGCGCGCCCACCAGCCAGACGCCAGGCCACGACCAGATGAGCAGCAAAGCCGGAATGGCGGTCGGCACCACGAAGAAGGCGATGAAGACGAAGCTGTTGGCAAGACCGAGCGCGGTTCCGGCGCGGCTGGCGCCGGCAAGCGTGGCGAGTTCGGTGTAGGCGACGCCATGCCAGGCGGAGACCGAAATGCCGGCAACGACCAGCAGCACGGCGATCGCCGGGATCAACGCGGCATGGGCGTCTGGCGTGGCTCCTGCCGCCAGGACCAGCAGGCCGACGGCCGCGAAGCCAAACGCGCTCGTCACGCTGCAGAGCCGCAGGAATGAGCGGCGGTTGCCGTGGCGGTCGGTGTAGCGGCCGCTCCAGACGCGCATCACCATGGCGCCGGTCTGCACCGCGGCAAGGCTGGCGCTGATCGTGAGCGTGGCCATGCCGGCGAAATCGTGCAGGAAGACGGAGGCGAAGGTGAGCACCGCCACTTGCGGAAAGCAGAGCAGGCCGATGGCGGTGGCGATGCGCCAGACCTCGACATTGCGCAGCGGCGCCGGACCGCCCGACTTTGCCACGGCCATGCTGCCGGCATTGTCCAGTTCCGGCGGCTGGTGCAGCCATCGCCAGGCAAACAGCGCAGAGACGGCGTTCATGGCGGCCAGCAGCCCGAAGACCGCCGCGAAACCGTGCACCGATGCCAGCGACGGCAGGACCAGCGCGCCGAGCCCGCCGCCGAGCGGCACCGCGGTCTGCCTGATGCTCATGGCAAAGCCACGTTCGCCTTCATGGAACCAGGCCATGATGGCGCGGCCGCTGGAACCGTTGACGCTGCCGCCGAGCAGGCCGGCGACCAGAAGGCATGCGGCCAGCATTGCGACGCCAGGCACATAGGTCACTGAGGGCACGATGAACAACGCCATCAGGGCGAGCCACGCCGCGGTCGCACCAAGGCCGGTCAATAGCACGCCGCGATCGCCCCAGCGGTCGGTGAGCAGACCCCAGGGCAGTTCGCTCAAGGCGACGCCCAGTCCGAGGAGGCCGAGGACCAGACCGAGATTGCCATTGCTCAAGTGATAGCCCGACCGCAGAAACACCGCCGCCGCCGGTATGCCGGCGAAGGTGGCGGAGAAACTGGCATTGGCGGCAACGCCGATGCCAAGCACCTTCCAGCGATGATTGGCGCGAAATCGTTCAGCCTTCGACGTGACGGCGGCGGCTCGGCCAACCCGGCCTGGCTCACAATTTGCATCGGCAATCGACATGGCGGGACTCCTGTTGATGCCCTTTCAGGGCCTTGACGCCTCGTCTTTACCGCCATAACTTCATCCCGAATATCGGGAAGTTTTTGACAATTGTTCCCGAAAAACAGGATCGTTGTGATGCGCCGCGTAACCTTCGACCTTGATGTCCTCCGAAGCTTCGTCACCGGCATGGAACTCGGCAGCTTCGCCAAGGCCGCCGACCGGCTTGGACGCTCGACCTCGGCGGTGAGCGCGCAACTGAAGAAGCTGGAGGACCAGGCGGCGACGCCGATCTTCCGCAAGTCGGGCCGCGGACTGGCGTTGACGGAAGCCGGCGAAACCATGCTCGGCTATGCCAGGCGGCTGCTCGAGTTGAACGACGAGGCGGCCTCGGCCATCCACGATGTCGAGTTGGAAGGCTGGGTCAGGCTCGGCCTGCAGGAGGATTTCGGCGAGGCGGTGCTGCCGGAGGTGCTCGGACGCTTCGCCCGCGCGCACCCCAAGGTCAAGATCGAGGCGCGGATCGGGCGCAGCTATGAACTCGCCGAGCGGATCACATCAGGCAATCTCGACATTGCGCTGGCCTGGGACAGCGGCCAGGCGCTGCCTTACAGCCGGCATGTCGGCGACGCGCAGTTGCGCTGGATCGGGCCGGCAAAGCTGATCGAGACCAGGCTGCGCGAGGCCGAGGCACTGCCGCTGGTGGCGCTGGAAGCGCCATGCCTGCTGCGCACAGTGACGACGGAAACGCTCGACCGCGCCGGCCTGCCATGGCGGATGGCCTTCTCCAGCCCCAGCCTTGGCGGCATCTGGGCGGCGGTCGCCGCCGGCCTCGGCCTGACGATCCGCACCGATATCGGCCTGCCGGCCAATGTCAGGGCGATGGCGCCGCAAACGCTGGGCTTACCCGCGCTGCCGACCATGGCGCTGGTGCTGCACCAGAAAGACGCCGAACTGGACCCGGTGGCGGCGCGGCTGGCGGATATATTGTGGCACGCGGCGGTGGCGGCGCTGCCGCAGGACGAGCGGTTGAGAGAGGTCGCTTAGACGGAAGCGGCTGTCCAGCGTAGCGTTCCGTCACACCCCCCTCTGTCCTGCCGGACATCTCCCCCGCAAGGGGGGAGATTGGATCTCGCGAATGCTTTCGCCAATTTTCAACGTTGCAAGAGAGGCTCCAAAGACGAAACGACTGATCTCCCCCCTTGCGGGGGAGATGCCCGGCAGGGCAGAGGGGGGTGCTGTCCCGCCAATCTTGCGGAGAATTCCGCAACCGTCATCGCTCACTTGCGCTTGTTCGCTCTCCCCGCGAACGGATTGTCCGAAGTCCGCAGCGCTATCCTGATCGGCACGCCGGGCATGTCGAAGGCTTCGCGCAGGCTGTTGGAGAGGTAGCGGACATAGGATTGCGGCATCGCGTCGGGCCGCGAGCACTGGACGACGAAACCCGGCGGCCGGGTCTTGGCCTGGGTGACATATTTGACCTTGAGCCGGCGGCCGGCGACGGCGGGCGGCGGGTGATGCGCCAGAATGCTTTCCAGCCAGCGGTTGAGCTTGCCGGTGGAAACGCGGCTGTTCCACACCTTGTGCGTCTTGATGACGGCATCCATCAGCTTGTCGAGGCCGCGCCCGGTCTCGGCCGAAACGGTCACCGCCTGGATGCCGCGCACCTGCGGCAAAAGCCGTGTGGTCTTTTCGCGCAACTCGGCCAGCAGTTCCTGCGGATTGTCGATCAGGTCCCATTTGTTGAAGGCGATGACCGGCGCCCTGCCCTCGCGGATGATCAGATCGGCGATCTGCAGATCCTGCTTCTCGAACGGGATGGTGGCGTCGAGCACGATGATGACGATCTCGGCAAAGCGGATGGCGCGCAGGCCGTCCTGCACCGACATCACTTCCAGCTTTTCGTGGATCCTGGCCTTGCGGCGCATGCCGGCAGTGTCGAACAGTTTTAGGCGACGGCCATGCCAGTCCCAGTCGACGGAGATGGAATCGCGGGTGATGCCGGCTTCCGGGCCGGTCAGCAGCCGCTCCTCGCCGATCAACGCGTTGATCAGCGTCGACTTGCCGGCATTGGGCCGGCCGACGACGGCGATGCGCATCGGCTTGGTGTCGTCATAGGCGGGTTCGGCGTCGGGATCGGTGATGTCCTCGCCGATCAGCACCTCGCTGGCGGCGACGTCCTCGGCCTCGTCTTCTTCCTCGCCGAAGGCGCGGTCTTTGCCCAGCGCCTCGATCACCGCGTCGCGCAGATCGGGCATGCCCTGGCCGTGCTCGGCCGAGACCGGGATCGGCTCGCCGAGGCCGAGTTCCCAGGCCTCCAGCATGCCGCCCTGGGCGCCCTTGGCCTCGGCCTTGTTGGCGACCAGCACGACCGGCTTGCCGGATTTGCGCACGATCTCGGCAAAGGTGCGGTCGTCGGGCAAAAGGCCTGATTTGGCGTCGATGGTGAAGAAGATCAGGTCGGCTTCGCGGATCGCGATCTCGGTCTGCGCGCGCATGCGGCCGGGCAACGTCGAGGCGGCGGCGTCTTCGAAACCGGCGGTGTCGATGACATCGAAATGCAGATCGTAGAGTTTGGCCGCGTGGACGCGACGGTCGCGGGTGACGCCCGGCGTGTCGTCGACAAGCGCCAGCTTCCGTCCCACCAATCGGTTGAAAAGCGTCGATTTGCCGACATTGGGCCGGCCGATAATGGCGACTTTGAAGCTCATCCGGCTATCCATATCATCGCCCAAACCGCAGCGCGCCCTTGGGTCAGGCCCGAGGGCAGGCTTTGGGCGATGCGTATCATGACGCGCCCGAGCCGCGGATCAATTCCGACATCAGCGTCGCCCGCTGGCGCGCGTTGCGCGGGGCGCCGTCATCGGCGGCGATCTGGTCGAACAGTTTCAGCGCATCCTGGGTCTTGCCTTCCTTCCAGGCGGCAAGGCCGAGCGCTTCGCGCGCTGTGTGGCGCAGCGTGTTGTTGTCGGCGGTCAGCGCCTCGACGCGGCTGGAGACGTCGGCGAAGGAGCCGTGATCGACGAGCAGCAGGGCGGCCCGCAGGCGCGCCATGTCGCGAATGCCCTGGGGAATGGCGTTGTCGGCGGCGACGCCATCGAAATCGGCGACGGCGGCGGCAAAGTCGCCCTTGTCGGCCTTGACGGTCGCCGCGCGCATGCGGGCGAGCAGCGGATAGGCGCCGTAGCCGTCCTTTTCCAGCTGTTCGAGGGCGGTCAGCGCCTCGTCGCTCTTGCCGTCATTGGCAAGCTTCAGCGCCTGCGAGAAGGCATCGCCGGAGCGGTTGGCGCGCGTCTCGTCCCAATAGCGGTAGCCGACGAAGGCGGCGGTGCCAAGCACCACCAGGATGGCGAGGCCAAGGATCGCCGGACCAAAGCGGTCCCATAGCGCCTGCGCCTGCTCGCGACGGATCTCGTCGTTGACTTCGCGGATAAAACTGTCGTCGGACATCAATCAAAACCATTGCTGCCCTAACAGGGGCGCTTCTTGAGCCCGCGTTTTAGCGAAATTTCGCGGGCATGGAAGGGGCTCGGCAGGAAAATCGGCTAATCGCCGGGCGCATAGCTGCCGACGTTGATCGCACCCACGCCACATTTTGCCGATAGCCGGCTTGGACTGCCTCCAGATCAAGCCCAGATTGCCGATGCCACGTTTGTCCCGCGTTGTTGCGTTTTCCTCAGCCGTGCTTGCCATGGCTGGTGCGGCTTTCGCCGACCCGCCGGCGCCGCCTGCCCCGGCAAAGCCGAAGCAAATCGTCATCATCTCGTTCGATAGCGCCCGGGAGATCTCGCAATGGCAGCGCAGCCGGGCGCTGGCCAAGCGCACCGGCGCGCATTTCACCTACTTTTTGTCCTGCGTCTTCCTGCTGTCGCCGCAGACGCGGGCCGACTACACAGCTCCGGCCAAGTCCGCGGGCAAATCCAACATCGGCTTTGCCGCTTCGAAGCAGGACGTCGCCGATCGGCTCGATCAGATCGGGCTCGCCGCTTCGGAAGGCCACGACATCGCCAGCCATGGCTGCGGCCATTTCGACGGCAAGGACTGGAGCAAGGCCGACTGGCTGAAGGAATTCGCCTCGTTCGAGCGCATTCTGGAAAACGCCTATGCGATCAACGGTATTGAACCCGAGCCCAAGGGATGGCGCGATATTGCCCATGCCGTTGTCGGCTTTCGCGCGCCGTACCTCTCGACCAGCAAAGGGCTCTATGAGGCCCTGCCTGAAGCCGGCTACCACTATGATGCCAGCGGCGTTTCGAAAGGCCCGGTCGAGCCGCCGACCGGCGGCGGCTTGACCCGCTTTTCGCTGCCGCAGATCCCGGAAGGCCCTGATGGTAGGCTGGTGATCGCCATGGACTACAATCTCTATGTCAGGCATTCCGGCGGCTTCGAGCGGCCAAGCCAGGCGGCAGACTTCACCGAGCGGACGTACCAGGCGTTCCGCGCCGCCTTCGACAGGCAATATCAGGGCAAGCGCATCCCGCTGGTGCTCAGCTTCCACTTCACGCCGATGAACAACGGCGCCTACTGGGACGCGCTGGAGCGCTTTGCCGGCGAAAACTGCGTCAAATCAGATGTCGAGTGCATCAGTTTTCGCGATTATGTGCAGCGGCAGCGCGGCGCTGTACGGCAGGCCTCGGTGGGCGGCTGAGCCGCCAACCGACACCTGGTCAGGCCGGATCGGGCGTTTGTGCCTGGCGCTCAAGGTAACGCTGATCAATATCAGGCAATGGTGCACCTTCAAGCGTCGCCTCGAAGGCACGGAGACGTTTGTAGATCGAGATCAACTCCACGATCGTCGGCCATGAATTGACCAGATACTGAAATGAATTCGTCACTTGTGAAAAGGCCGCCACCACCTGCTGGAAGATGCCTAACGTAATTTTACCTGCAGCCACCGTCGGAACGAGGATGAACATAGGAAATATGTTATCGGTTTGAAGATATAGATACCGCGTCATGTCAAAGTAGACGTAGTGCGCATATAATCTGAAGTAATTCTGGCGCACATTTCTGAACAATTCCGCCAACACGGGCGGCTGGGCGCGATCTGGATCGTCCTCGCCGAAAACAAGTTCCTTCCGAAGGGCAGCTTCGACACGCTGGTTGCGAAATTCCAGGCCCGGCAGTTTGATACCTACAATAGCCAACAAGGATGTGCCAAAGATCGCCCACAAGATAGCCACTGTAACAAGGGGATACGGAACTGCACCTACGACGGGCAATTCCTTTACATGCACCGAGAGGGCGGCAAGAACGGGGAGAAACGCAATCAAGGTCATGACGGAATCGACCAGGTTAATGCCCAGGTCTTCCATGGTGCGCGAGAAGCGCATTGTGTCGTCCTGTACGCGTTGAGATGCACCCTCAAGGTGACGCAGCCTGGGCCAGTAAGACGTGAAGTAATCGTTCATTGCTGTTCGCCAGCGAAAAATGTAGTGCTTTGCGAAAAATAAATTCAGAACAGCGATAAACATGTAAACTGTGGCAAGCATTAGGAACTGCCAAACTCCCAGGTATAATTCAGCGGGCGAGACCGAACCGGGTGTTGCCAAGGCTCTCTGTACCATGTCGTAAAACATGCCACGCCAATCGTTCAACGCGACATTGATCTGGACTATGAAATTGACAACAAAAACGATCAAGGCTGAACCAAGAATAGACCAATTTTGCCACCGATGCGGCGCATACCATGCCCAGAACAAATAAAAGATCATGATGCCGGCGAAGAAATAGGTGTAGAACCACAGGAATGATGGCGTCAAAAAGCGCGACGGGCTGATGATTGGCGGAGCCTGAGGATCAAGTGGCGGCATGCCGAGCATCGTACCCAGATGCTCCCCACCCCAAAACCAAACTATGACGAGAAGCAGGCTCCAGACGGCGGCCGAGATGAAAAACAGCTTCGGCTTCGGAAAAAAGGATACGAACACTGTGGCGAATTCCTCGGTCTGTGCGCAAATCAGCGGGGTTGCCGTTCAGCGGGCATAAAGTCACATATTAGGTGGAAAGCAAATGCCGTGCCCAATGCCCGGCATCGAGCAAGACCACAATCATGGCGATTTTGGCGCGGCCGACCAGGTGATGCCTGCCGAAACCAGCAAGACGGCTGCAGCTACGATCGAGGCGAGGAAGAAGTTGCCCGACGCCTGCGCCAGCAGGCCGGCGACGACAGGGCCGACGATCTGGCCGATGCCGAAGGACGCGGTCATCAGAGCGAAGATGCGGCGCGGCGCCTGCGGCACGAGCTGCCTTGCCGTCTGCAGGCCGAGTGCTGTTATGGCGATGAAGGTGCCGCCGAGCAGGACTGCCGCGAGCAATGGCCCGGCGGCGGCGCCGATGGCGACGCTGGCGGTGACGCCGACCACTTCCACCAGGCAGCCCAAGGCATAGGCGGCATAAAGCCCGATCCGTGCCGCTACCTTCTGCCACAGCCAGACCGAGGGGAAGCCGGCAAGGCCGGTGACCATCCAGACGCTTGCCTCGAAGACGCGGCCGCCGCCGCCCTGGCGCACGATGGCGACGAGGAAAGTCGCCGTCACCACATAGCCGAAGCCGAACAGGCCGTAGGCAAGGATGACTTTTGCCAACGACCGGTCCCTCGGCAGTGCCGGTTCGCGGTCGGCCACGCCGCTGCCAGGTGCGGTGCCGCCGGCGAGCAGGGCGACGAGCGCAAGGCCGCCGGCGGAAATCGCTGCCGACCACAGCCAGCCCGAAGCCCAGCCGGCATGTTCGGTGACCAGAACCGCCATCAGCGCTGAGGATGCCGCGATGCCGAGGCCGACGCCGCCGAAATGCAGCGCCTGCAGGTCGCTTCTGTTGGCGGCTGCCAGGTGACCGAAGACGATGGAGGCCATGAACACCATGACGAAGGCGCTGGCGAGACCGGCAAGGAAACGGATGAGGATGAAGGCCGTCATCGTTTCGGTCAGTCCCATCAGGGCGGCGAGCGCAGCACTGGCGGCAAGGCCGCCAAACATCAGCAGCCGCTCGCGCCCATGCGCCCAGCCGCCGGCCGCCGCAAGCGCGCCGGCGAGGTAGCCGAGATAGTTGGCCGAAGCGATCCAGCCGGCATCGGCCGGCGACAGATGCAGTTCCTCCATCATGCCGGGCAGGATCGGGGTGTAGACGAAGCGGCCAATGCCCATGGCAACGGCCATGGCGATCATGCCGGCGAGAGCAAGGCGCGAGGGTGATGGCGCGGCGTTCATTGCAGCGCACAATAAGGGTGCGGACCGATCAGACCAATCCACTTGCGTTGGGCCAGACTTGGCGGCGGCGACAGTGGCCGTTGGCGTGACTGTGCCGAGGCGCGAGGGCCACTTGGCGTCGCGCCGCCCCGCCTGCCGGCACCTTCTCCCCATATAGTGACGGGGAGAAGGGGGTTAACCGTGTGCCTCGGCGCCCTTGCCTGCAGGGCTGGTGATTGGCGAAACCTTCGGCGCCGGCAACCTTTCTCCCTTACGGGGAGAAATGCCCGGCACGGCAATGAGCGGCAGCGCTGGCGCCGACAGTATCGCCTTCCCAGTTACCGCGTCCGCGATTTCAGCGGCAGCCTGCTTGCGCCGTCTCGTATGCAGTGCGGCGCGCCGTCAGGCGAAACGGCATGTCGCCGAGTTCGCGCTCCGACATGGTGTCGAGCACGGGATGCGACAGCGGATCGGTCACCCAATTGAGGACCCCGTCATGGCGCCGCCGCGTGTAGCCGGCGGCAAAGACTTTGAGCAATGATACGATCGTCACCATCCTCGCCTCCTCGGTCTGACTGTCCCGCTAGAATCTGCCCTGTCTCGCCGTCTTTCAATTGAGATTTCGGCCGCGCCGGTTTAGAAAAACTGGAATGGCTATGCTGAACCGCGTCCATCTCAACGGCCTGCGCGCCGTCGAAACCGTCGCCCGCCTCGGCTCGCTGGCGGCCGCTGCCGGCGAGCTCAACGTATCCGTCAGCGCCGTCAGCCAGCAGATCAACCGCACCGAAAAGCAGCTTGGACAGGCGCTGTTCGAACGAACGGCGAGCGGGCTGGTGCTGACCGAGTTCGGCACGATTTTTTCCGCCCGGCTGGGCGCCGGTTTTCGCGAGCTGGCGCAGGCGGTGGCGCTGGCCGACGAGGCAAGCCAGTGCACGCTGGTGGTGTCGGTGGCGCCGGCCTTCGCTTCGAAATGGCTGCTGCCGCGATTGTCGCGGCATTTCGATCGCCATCCCAACGTGCTGCTGCGCATCGACGCCTCGGTGCGCCTCGCCGATCTCGAACGTTCCGACATCGATATCGCCATCCGGCTTGGCGACGGCAAATGGCCGGGCGGCCGGGCGGAACTTTTGTTGGCGCAGGAAGTCTTTCCGGTCTGCGCGCCGGTGATCGCCAGGAAACTGAAGTCGATCGAAGACCTGGCGCAGACCTGCGCCATCACCGACGAGCGGGCGATGATCAACTGGGAGAGCTGGTTCAAGGCTGCCGGGGCCGAGCCGGTCACTTTTCGCAAGGGCGCGCGCTTCACCGACCCGATGTTGTGCCTGGAATCGGCAATCGCCGGCCACGGCGTCATGCTCGGCTGGCAATTGCTTGCCGCCGATGCGCTGGCCGACGGCCGCCTCGTCGCGCCTTTCGGCGTGCGGGCGCAGAGCGGCCTCGGCTACTGGCTGGTGACCTCGGCCACCAAGACCGAAAGCCGCAAGGTGCGCGATTTCAAGATCTGGATCCGCGAGGAAATCGCGGCGACCGTGGCGCAGTTCAGCGCGCTGGAAAGCGCTGCCTAGGGCTGTCCGTCGCGACGGTGCTGGAAAGCACAGCCGCGCCGATCTATGTTGGAAGCTTCACCTCCAAGACCAAGGCAGGCAGGATCATGACCACACATTCGCGCGGCGTTTCCGCAACCATCGACCCGGTGAAGCTCGACAGGCTGGCGGAAGTCGCCATCAAGGTGGGGCTGCAATTGCAGCCGGGGCAGGATCTGGTGCTGACCTCGTCGATCGCCGCACTGCCGCTGACCAGGCGCATCGTTGAGCACGCTTATAAAGCGGGCGCCGGCCTGGTGACCCCTATCTTCAACGATGACGAGATCACGCTGGCGCGCTTCCGCTACGGCGCGGATGCCGGCTTCGACCGCGCCGCCGGCTGGATGTATGAAGGCATGGCGAAGGCCTTTTCCAACAATGCGGCGCGGCTTGCCGTGCGCGGCGAGGACCCGTCGCTGTTGTCGGCGCAGGACCCGGCGAAAGTGGCGCGCGCCAACAAGGCGAACTCGATGGCCTACCAGCCGGCGCTGGAAAAGATCACCGGCTTCGACATCAACTGGAACATCGTCGCCTACCCGGATCTCGCCTGGGCAAAACAGGTCTTCCCCGGCGATGCCGACGATGTCGCCGTGGTGAAGCTCGCCGATGCGATCTTTTCGGCATCACGGGTCGATGTGGAAGACCCGATCGCAAACTGGACGGCGCACAATGCAGCGCTGCGCGGCCGCACAAAGTGGCTGAACGAGCACAATTTCCATGATCTGCATTTCAGCGGCCCGGGCACCGACCTCACCGTCGGGCTGGCCGATGGCCATGAATGGATGGGCGGCGCCTCGACCGCCAAGAACGGCGTCACCTGCAATCCGAACATCCCGACCGAGGAGGTCTTCACCACGCCGCATGCACGGCGCGTCTCCGGCCATGTCTCCTCGACCAAGCCGCTGTCCTACCAGGGCACGCTGATCGATGATATCTCGGTGCGTTTCGAAGAGGGTAGGATCGTCGAGGCCAAGGCTTCGAAGGGCGAGGACGTGCTGAAGAAAGTGCTCGACACCGACGAGGGTTCGCGCCGGCTCGGCGAGGTGGCGCTGGTGCCGCATTCCTCGCCGATCTCGGCCAGCGGCCTGCTGTTCTTCAACACGCTGTTCGACGAGAACGCCGCCTGCCACATCGCGCTCGGGCAGTGCTATTCAAAATGCTTCGTCGACGGCGCCTCGCTCACCCAGGACGAAATCGCCCAGCGCGGCGGCAACAAGAGTTTTATCCACATCGACTGGATGATCGGCTCGGACAAGATCGACATAGACGGCGTGCACAAGGATGGCCGCAAGGTGCCGGTGATGCGCAAGGGTGAGTGGGCGTAAGCTCGCGGAGGGCGGATGGCCTTCGACCTGACGGTCAAGCGAATTTACGAAGCACCCGCGCCCGACGGGCAGCGGGTGCTGGTCGATCGCATCTGGCCGCGCGGCATCAGCAAGGAGGATGCCGCGCTGACGCTGTGGCTGAAGGAGATCGCGCCGAGCGATGAATTGCGGAGGTGGTTCGGACATGAGCCGGCGCGATGGGCGGAGTTTCAGGTGCGGTATTCGGTCGAGCTGGATGGGAATAGAGAAGCGGTGGCGAAACTGCGTGGCTTGCTCGGCAAGGCCAAGGTGACGCTGCTTTATGGCGCGCATGACGAGGCGCATAACAATGCGGTGGCGTTGGCGGGGTATTTGCGCGGGACGGGTTGAGAGACAGCGAACCGCTGCATACGCCGCAAGCGAAAGCCTTCACAATTAGCGATCGCCCTCCACGCGTTCGTCATCCTCGGGTCTGCGCTGCGTCGCTTCGCTCCTTGCTACGCCATAGGCTGACGAGGCAAGGCTACGCTACTTCACCACCCCTTCATAAGCCTCCGGCTTGAACCCCACCAAAATCTCATCCCCGACCTCGAGCACCGGGCGCTTGATCATCGTCGGGTTGGCCAGCATCAGCTTCCTGGCCTTCTTCTCGTCGAGCCCTTGCTTGTCCTTGTCCGGCAGTTCGCGAAATGTGGTGCTGCCCTTGTTGAGCAGCTTTTCCCAGCCAACCTTGCCGACCCACCCGTCCAGTCTGCCCGCCTCTATCCCCTCGGCCCGGTAGTCGTGAAAGCGGTAGGGCACAGCATGGCCCTCCAGCCAGGTGCGCGCCTTGCGGATCGTGTCGCAGGTGGTGATGCCGTACATGGTGATCGTCAAAACGCGCTTCCCTTGACTGGTGGTCGAATCCGCCGGACAGCCTAAAACCGTCCTTCCCGCTTTGCCAGCACCCCGGTCACATCAGCCCATTTTTAGGGCTTGCAATACTAAGGAATTTTCCTAAGTATATTTCTATACCCGTCGACGGACCTCAGGATCGCCCATGCCAAGCCTCCACGCCCCAACTACAAGTCTCCCGCCGATCGACGGCATCTTCCGCGCGCTGGCTGACCCGACGCGGCGGCGCGTGGTCGAGCGGTTGAACCGCAGTCCCGCCTCGGTCAGCGAGTTGGCGCAGCCTTTCGAGATGGCGCTGCCTTCCTTCATCGAGCATCTGAAAGTGCTGGAAGGCTGCGGACTGGTGCGATCGGAAAAAATCGGCCGCACCAGGACCTATCAGCTGGCGCCCGAACCGCTGCAGCTCGCCGAAAACTGGCTGGCCGAACAGCGCACGCTGTGGGAGCGCCGACTCGATCAATTTGACGCCTATGTGATGAGCCTCAAGGAGCAAGAAAAGTGAGCTATCCCTTCAAGCCCGACCCCAGACTGGACCTTGTGCTGGAGCGCAAGCTCGACGCGCCGCGCGAACTCTTGTGGAGCGCGATGACGGTGCCGGAGCATGTCAAGCAATGGTTCACGCCCAAGCCCTGGCTGATCACCGATTGCGAGATCGACCTTCGTCCGGGCGGACTGTTCCGGACGCGCATGCAATCGCCCGACGGCAAGGAGGTCAACGACCGCCATTGCTGCTATCTCGAGATCGTGCCGAACGAGCGGCTGGTGTGGACCGATGCGCTGCTGCCGGGCTATCGGCCCTCGGGCGAGCCCTTCATCACCGCAGTCATTTCGCTTCAGTCGGATGACAAGGGCACGCGCTACACGGCAACGGCCATCCATCGCGACCAGGCTACCCGCAACAATCATGAAGAGATGGGGTTCTTCGACGGCTGGGGCACGGTGGCCGATCAGTTGGCGCAGTATGTGAAGACCATTTGAGCTTTTCCCACTGCGGCCAGGACTTTGTCCCGGCCGCCTGGTTTTTGGGTCGTGCAGCGAAGTGCGCCGGAACCCTACGGCACCCGGGCTCAGTAGTAGAAGCGCTCTTCGGTGATCTTGCCGTTCTTGACGGTGTACAGGCCAACCTCGTCCATGGTGACCCGTTCGCCGGTGGCCTTGGGCGTTATGTCGAACTTGAAGCGCACCGCGAACTGGTCGCCGTTGACATAGGGGCCTTCGACAGAGCCGCCATGGACTTCGTGGTTCGCTTGCCACCATTCGCCCTTTTGCCTGAGAGCTTCCTTGCCACGGGCAATGGCCATCGGCCCCTCCATCGCTTCGAGGCTGACGATATCATCGGCATTGTACTTTTCACCAGCACCCAGGTGATCCCCCTGCTGGAGCATTTCGGTGAAATCCTTGGCAACATCCGCGATGGTCATGTGTGTTCCTCCTGTTCAGACTAAAGTAGGGAAGCGCTTGCCGGCCCGCCACCTTTACCCGCACGACAGCTGACAAGGTGTGTCAGGACGATGATATAGCGCGGCTATGTGACGACGATTGCGGCGGCGTCGGACAGCGACTTCGGTTGCAGACAAAAGCCAATTCCGCAATGCTGGGTGCATGTGCAACCTCTACAACATCACGACGACGCAAGAGGCGGTCCGCCAATGGACCCGCACATTGCGCGATATCAGCGGCAACCTCGAACCTTCGCTTGATGTCTATCCCAATCAACCTGGGCTTGTCGTTCGCAACAGGACGGATGGGGAGCGTGAACTGGCGAAACTGCTTTGGGGTTTGCCAACGCCGCCCGAGCGCATGAAAGGTAAGGCCGACTACGGCACCACCAACGTTCGCAATCCGCAATATTCGCACTGGCAGCAATATGTGGGCGTCGAGCACAGATGTGTCGTGCCGGTGACCAGCTTTGCCGAGCCCAGCCCTGCGGCGAACGATAAAGACCCGGAAACAGGAATCCAGCGAAATTACTGGTTTGCCCGTGGCGAGAGCCGGCCGCTGTTCTTCTTCGCTGGTTTCTGGACGTCTTGGCAGGGCGTCCGAAAGGTCAAGGACGGTCCCGGCGACTTCGAGCTATACGCCTTCATGACCACCAAGCCTAATGCTCTCATTGCGCCGATACATGAGAAGGCTATGCCCGTGATCCTCACCACGCCGGAGGAAACCGAGGCTTGGCTGACGGCGCCATGGTCGGAAGCACGGCGTTTGCAGCGGACGGCGCCCAACGACGCGTTGGTGATCGTTGAGAAGCCAGCCACACAGATCAAGTTCCCACCACAGGCCCCGGCCCAAGGGTCTCTGTTTTAGCCCGAAATCGGCTCTCCTCAATCGTCGTCTCGCCAGATTACCCGGCGAACCATGCGGATTTCGACAAGACGTCTGACGCGAATTTTAAGGCGTTCAGCAGCGCTTGGCAGAATGATGCCTGCATCGAGCTCACGACCTTTGCAGCGCTCGCACCGCATGTGCCGCTCCACATCCCAAAAGGGGATATCACCAACCAGCTTTGCGAGATCGCCAGGCAGATAGTGTCGAGTGATGTTGCAGTTCCGACATCGAACACGAATTAGCTGCCCGACTTCATGCGCCAAGCAGAGGGTTTGCACATTTCGGCGCGGTCGGGTGCTTAGTTCGGGCATCCCGCAAAGTAGGAATATGTTCCTTTGCGAGTCAATTCACACTTAATTCCACCTTGGCGATCTTCACAGCAGGTTAAATCCAACCGTCGATGAAGGGATTGGGTTGGATCAGCTTGGCAGCATAGGGCAGTTGGCACCACGGCGCAGGCTGATATGCGCCACGTCGCCGACGCTGAATTGAAAGCCCTCGGCCTGGCGCGGCGCATCGATCACCACCGGCAATCCCTGCCCCAGCTCAGCATGCAGCCGCAGCGTGCGGCCGTGGAAGACGATGGAGTTGACGCGCGCCGGCGCGGTGCCGGCGGCGGCATCGGTGGTGGCCAGCAAGTCCTCGGGGCGAACGCCGATGGTGCGCTCAGTGCCTTCGCCGGGTGTGTCGCCGGTTTCAGATGTTGCTTCCAGCGAAAGCCCGCCAGCGGCGAAGCGCAGGCGGTCGCCGTCGCGGCCGATGAAGCGCGATTGCAAGAGGTTCATGGTGCCGATGAAGCTTGCGACGAATTTCGTCGCCGGCCGGTCGTAAAGCGTAGCCGGCGGCGCGATCTGCTCGATGCGGCCCTTGTTCATGACGACGATGCGGTCGGAGATCGACAGCGCTTCGGTCTGGTCGTGGGTGACCATGACGAAGGTGGTGCCGAGCCGCGACTGCAGCCGCTTCAGTTCGACCTGCATCTGTTCGCGCAGATGCGCATCGAGCGCCGACAGCGGTTCATCGAGCAACAGAACGCGCGGCTCGCAGACTATGGCTCGGGCGAGCGCGACGCGCTGGCGCTGGCCACCCGACAGTTCGGAAACGCGGGCGCCGAGCTTGTCGGCGAGGCCGACCATGTCGAGGGCTTCGCGGACGCGCTTTGCCTGCTCGGCGCCGGACAGTTTGCGCAGCGACAGGCCGAAGCCGACATTCTCGGCGACGTTCATATGCGGGAACAGCGCATAATCCTGGAACACGGTGTTGACGGGACGGTCGAACGGCCTGAGCGCGGTGATGTCGCGACCATCGAGCAGCACCTTGCCGCTCGACGGGCTCTCGAAACCGGCAATGACGCGCAGGCTGGTGGTCTTGCCGCAGCCCGAGGGCCCGAGCAGGGTGATGAACTCGCCGCTGATAATGTCGAGATCGACGGCGTCGAGCCCGACAATGCCGCCGGGGAAAACCTTCGAGACCGTGTCCAGGCGTACCAGCGCATCAGGCGCCATCGCGAACCTCGGACGGCTTGGTGGTGTTGACCCAGAGGATCTGGCAAGGCTCGGTGCCGGGATTGCGGAAGGCGTGCAGAAGCGTGCTCTTGAAGGCAAAGGAGTCGCCGCTCTTCAGCACGTATTTTGTCGAGTCCACCACCAGTTCGACCTCGCCCGACAGGACATAGCCGAACTCGTGACCGATATGCGCGTAGGCTTCCGCCGTGCCGCCATCGGCTTCCACGGTCACCAAGAGGCCGGTCAGCGCCGCGCCCGGCGGCGACAGCAGCGCCTTGGCGATGCCTTCCGACTTGACCGGGAGCTGCCGCCTTTTGTCGGCGCGCACGCAATAGAGATCGTTGGCGGCTTCGTTGCCGTCGGTGATCAGCGCCGAAGGCTCGATGTCGAGCGCGGCCGCAAGCGGCCAGATCACCTTGACGCGCAGCGAAGACAGGCCGCGCTCGATCTGGCTCAGCGCACCGATGGAGACGCCGGCTTTTGCTGCCAGCTCGGCCAGCGACAAATTGCGCTCCAGCCGCAGCGCCCGCACGCGCCGGCCGACGCGAATGTCGGCGTCGGCCTTTGGTTTCGCTTCAAGCATGTCCATCAGTTGGTCCTTGTTGCAGTCTTTGGCGCGGCGGCAAGACCCGCGGGCTTCAGGAGATTAGTCACAATTACCTGCCGTCGGCGCTGCCCCTCCCTGCCGGACATTTCTCCCCGTATAGTGACGGGGAGAAAGCGGCTGGTCGCAAACTCGGCGCCATTTCTGCAACGTTTGCGGTTTGCGAAATCGCTGGTGACAGCGCCCCTCTCCCCGTCTCTATACGGGGAGAGGATGCCGGCAGGCAGGTGAGGGGCAGCGCAACCGTCGGCGATGGATCCCTCACCCGCCCGCCTTCACTTTCTCGAACATCTTCGCCACATCGTCGTTCTGCTTCATCGGGCCGGTGAAGATGGTGGTCTTCAGCATCACCTCCGGGTCGGCCGGCAATTGCAGCTTGTCCAGTTCGTCCTTCGCCACGCCGGCGAAGGCGGTGCTCAGCGAGCTGCCATAGCCGTAGGCTTGGATCAGGTACTTACCCGAGTCGGCGTCGAGCCGGCTGTTGATGAAGTCATAGGCGAGGTCGACGTTTTTGGCGTCCTTGAGCATGACGAAGCCGCAGGCCCAGGTCAGCATGCCCTCCTTCGGCTTCATGAACTCGACCGGCACGCCCTGCTTCTTCAGCGAGGTTGCCGACGCGTTCCAGGTCATGGCGGCGACCAGCTGGCCGCTGGCCAGCGCCTGTTCGACCGAGGTCATGTCGGTGGTGTAGTTGGAGAGCAGCGGACGCTGCTCGCGCAATTTTTCCGCCACCTTGTCCATCTGCTCCGGCGTCATATCGAAGGGGTTTACGCCGGCCAGAAGTGCTGCAACGATCGGCGTGTCATGCACGGCATCGATGGTCGCCATGCGGCCGGCATATTGCTTGTCCCACAGAAGGTTCCAGCTCGCTTCCGGGTTCTTCACCAGATCGGTGCGGTAGAGGATCGAGGTGTTGCCCCAGTCCCACGGCACCATCCAGACCTTGCCGTCGCCGGCCTGGATGTCGGGCAGGTTCTTGAACACCGGGAAGATCGAATCCCAGTTCTTGATGCGCTTGGTATCGATCGGCTGCAGCAGGCCTTCCTTGTTCCAGCGCGCCACCTTGTCGTAGCAGGGATGGGCGATATCGGGGCGGAAGCCGGCCTTGACCTTGGTGAAGGCATCGTCGTCGTCGCCGAAGATCGAGGCCTCGACGCCATCGGGATGGGCCGTCAGGAAGCTCTTGTTGAAGTCGGGCAGTTCATAGCCGGACCAGGTGAAATATTGCAGCTTGTCGGCGGCGAAGGCGACAGTCGACGACAGGACGATTGCAAGCGCGGCAAGCCCGGTGCGGGCTGTCTTTGCAGTGATCGATTTCGGGCCAGTGATCGATTTCAGCCCAGTAATTGATTTCGGGTCGAATGCCATTTCGGTTCTCCTCTTTTGTTATGGTTCAGGCTGGACTGGTGGGCGCCGTCCGACGGGCTGTGCTCAGCCCGCGATGGCGCAGGATTTCGGCGATGCCGGCGATGATGACGGACACAGCAAGGATAGCTGTCCCCAGCGCCATCACGGTCGGCAGCGAGCGAGGAAAACGCAGTTGGCTCCAGATGTAGAGCGGCAGCGTCGGCTCGGTGCCGGCGAGAAAGAAGACGACGATGAACTCGTCGAAGGAAATCAGAAAGGCCAGCATGAAGGCCGAGACGATGGCCGGCAGCGAGAGCGGCAACATCACCCGCCGGAAGGTCGTCCAGTCGGAAGCGCCGAGATCGAGTGCGGCCTCGCGAATGGTTTTCGGAATTGCGGCAAACCGGCTGCGCATGATCACCACGGTGGTCGGCAGCGCCACCAGTATGTGGCCGAGAACGATGGCGATGCGCGACGGGCCGAGGCCGATGAGATTGACGAGGATCAGCAACGATATGCCGACGATGACGCCGGGGATCAGGATCGGCAGCCTGGAGATGGCGCTGATGGTGGCGGCGAGCGGCGAACGACCGTAGAGGTCCATATAGGAGACGGTGATGCCGCAGAGCGTGGCGCCGGCGGCGGCCACGACGCCAATGACGAGACTGTTCAAAAGCGCGCCGGACAGCGCCGGATTGCCATAGAGCGTGGCATACCATTCGAGCGTGAAGCCCTGCAGCGGAAACGCGGCCTGGATGGAGTTGTTGAAGGAAAACAGCGGGATCAACAGCACCGGCAGATAGAGGAAGACGAGATAGGCAAGCACATAGACGCCGAGCCAGCCGCGGCCATCATCTCTCCGCGCCGCGCTCATGTGCGGCTGCCGAATTTGCGGTCGGCGCCGCGTGCGACCAGCACCACGCAGAGGATGACCAGCATCACGCAGACTGAAAGTGCCGCCCCGAACGGCCAGTCATTGGCCTTGCCGAACTGCGACTGGATCAATGTGCCGATCATGGTGCTGGCGGGACCGCCGACCATGGCCGGGGTGACATAGTCGCCGACCGTCGGCACAAAGACGACGAGGGCGGCCGCCAGAACGCCCGGCATCGAATTGGGCAAGACGACGCGGCGAAACGCCGTGAACGGTCTGGCGCCGAGATCGGAGGCGGCTTCGAGCAGTGATTTCGGGATGGTGTCCAGCGCCACATAGATCGGCAGGATGGCGAAGGGCGCATAGGCATGCGCCAGCGTGACGACCACCGCCGCCGGCGTGTTGAGGAAGGCCAGCGTCGGCTCCGACCAGATGCCGCTTTCGATCAGCGCCGAGTTCAAGACGCCGTTGTAGGCGAGCACGATCTTCCAGGCGAAGACGCGCAGGAGATAGCTGGTCCAGAACGGCAGGGTCACCAGAAACAAAAGCAGGCTGCGGCGGCGGCCGGCATAGAAGGCGAGATAGTAGGCGACGGGATAGGCGGTGACGACGGTCGCCAGCGTCACCAGGCCGGCGATCACCAGCGAGCGCAGCGTCACCGTCCAGTAGAGCGGATCGGAGACCACGGTGATGAAGTTGCCTGCCCTGAAGCCGGCGCCGAGCAGCGAACCGTCATTGCCGCGAAGTGAGAGGAAGAGCACAAGGCCAAGGGCAAACAGGATCAGGAACAAGGTGACCCGCCCGCCCGGCAGCAACATGGCGAAGCGGAAGCCTCGGGACGACCCTGCCGGCGCTTCTGTTGCAACGATGCTCGACATCGGACTGCTCAACGGAAATATGAAATCGGCTTAGCTTTTTCATATTTGTGAAACTGTCAAGCTGAATCCACGAGGCCTAGGCGACCGGCGCCCAATCAGCGCTCGAAGGCGTCGAGCATCCGGTACCAGGCGATGGTCGCGGCGACGCCGACCTGGCGGAAGGCGTGGAACGGGATCGGCCGGACCGGCGACAGCGGGAACGGCAATTGATTGACATCGCCGCCCGCGAGGTAGCCCGCCATGCGTTTTCCCAGCGCGGTCATCAGGCCGACGCCCCTGCCCTGGCAACCAACCACGGCGAGCAGGCCCTTTTCCGGCTCATGGATGTGCGGCAGGTGATCCGGTGTCATCGCCACGCGGCCGAACCAGCGCTTCTCGATGACGACATCGGAGAGCGCCGGATAGAGCCGCACCAGCGCGCGCTGCAGATGCGCCCAGTCGGCCTCGCTCCTCGGCCGCGCCATGCGGCCGCGGCCGCCAAGCACCAGATGGCCGTCGGCTGTTTTGCGGTAGTAGACGAGAATGCGCCTGGAGTCGGACACCGCCTGCCCTTCCGGCAGGATCGTCGCCGCAAGGTTGGATGACAGCGGCGCGGTCGCGACCTGGAAGGAATGCAGCGGCACGATCGTTTCCGCGAGGCCCGGAAGCAGTCCATCGGTATAGGCGTTCGTCGCCAGGACAACCGCTTTCGCCCGCACCTCGGCGCCGCTTTCGGTTGAGACACGCCAAAGGCCGGCCTCCTTGCGGAGTTTCACCACCTTCTGCCGCTCGGCAATGCTGGCGCCGGCGGCGGCGGCGATGCGCGCCAGTTCCACTGTATAGGCGAGCGGATCGATGATGCCGGCGCGGCGGTCGAGCCAGCCGCCGAGATAGCCTTGCGCGCCGGTCATAGCGGCGATCTCGCTTTCATTCAGAAGCCGGACATCGGCGCCACGCGCCCGCCATTGACGATCCCTGTTCGCCGCCGCTTTCAATGCGGTTTCGGTATGCGCGGCCTGGATCCAGCCCTTGCGCGTGAACGGCACCGCCAGCTTTTCGTCGCGGATGAGATCGAACACCGTATCCGCCGCCGAGGCGGCGAAATCGACCAGCGCCCGGCCACGCTCGGGGCCGAAATGCTCGAGCAGCCATTCGGGATCATATTTCAGGCCGGGAATGACCTGGCCGCCATTGAGGCCCGAGGCGCCCTGGCCGATCCCGCCGGCCTCCAGCACCTGTACACCGAGACCGAGCCGGGCTGCGTGCAAGGCGGTCGACAGGCCCATGAAGCCGCCGCCGACGATGGCAACGTCGACCGGCGCAGTGACGAGCAACTGGAAGGCGGATGCGGTCTGCGGCTTCTGCCAGATCGGAACGGAAAACGGTGTGGGCAAGGCTTCACCTGGAGTATGCGGAAAATGAAAATTCTAGTGCTAGTTTCATTTTTTTGAAAGAGCGGGCCTCATGTCAGAACCGACAATTGCCTGCGCCACGGGATAGACCTTTGGCGTGAATCCGGTGAAAGTGCCGCGGCCCAGCTGCCATCTCGATCATCAAAGGACCGTAAGCCATGACGAACCCAACGCAGCTTCCCGCCGACGGGCTCTTCATCGGCCGAGCCAGGGCAAGCGATGCCTCGCATCCTCTGGTGGTCACCGTGCGCGACGGGATCGTTTTCGACGTCACCTCGACCACCGCACCCACAGTGCGCGACATCTGCGAGATGGCCGATCCGGCCGGACACGTGCGCTCTGCCAAGGGCGAACCGATCGGCTCGCTCGACGCGATCGCCGCCAACAGTTTTCAGGCCACCCGCGATCCGGCAAAACCCTATCTGCTCTCGCCTGTCGACCTGCAGGCGGTGAAGGCGTCGGGCGTGACCTTCGTGGTCAGCCTGCTCGAACGCGTCATCGAGGAGCAGGCGCGCGGCTCGGCGGAAAAGGCCGACGCCATCCGCGCCGACATTGCCGGGCTGATCGGCCACGATCTGTCCAAGCTGAAGCCCGGCTCGCCCGAAGCGATGGAGATCAAGGCCAAGCTCATCCAGCGCGGCGCCTGGTCGCAATATCTGGAAGTCGGCATCGGCCCCGACGCCGAGATCTTCACCAAATGCCAGCCGATGGCGTCCGTCGGCTTCGGCGCCGATGTCGGGCTGCATCCTGTCTCCACCTGGAACAACCCCGAGCCGGAGATCGCCATGATCGCCGCCAGCACCGGCAAGATCGTCGGCGCGACCATCGGCAACGACGTCAATCTGCGCGACGTCGAGGGACGCTCGGCGCTGCTGCTCGGCAAGGCCAAGGACAACAATGCCTCGGCCTCGCTTGGGCCCTTCATCCGGTTGTTCGACGCAAGCTTTTCCATCGACGATGTCAAGCGCGCCACTGTGCGGCTGAAGGTCGAGGGCGAGGACGGGTTTTCGCTGGAGGGCGCGAGCTCGATGGCCGAGATCAGCCGTTCGCCCGAAGAGCTGGTCGCGGCCGCCATGGGGCCGCACCACCAGTATCCCGACGGCTTGGCGCTTTATCTCGGCACCATGTTCGTGCCGTCGAAGGATCGCGGCGAGAAGGGCAAGGGATTCACCCACAAGATCGGCGACATCGTCACCATCTCGTCGGAGAAATTCGGCGCGCTGGTGAACCGCGTGCTTCTGTCGCCCGATTGCCCGCACTGGACCTACGGCGCCAGCCATCTCATGCGGGACCTCGCCAAGGCCGACCTGATCTGATTTCGGAGCAGCGGGACGAACGGATAGCCGATAAACGTTCGCATCCGGTCCCTGTAAGCCGTTTGTTAGCGGAATCCGGGTGACTGTATCGGAAATTCGCTCCAGGATTGGGGCGCGGTCTGTGGGGGCCGAATCGCATGCTCGGTTTGCCGATGATATCGGTGCGCAATCTCGCCATGCGTTATGGCGGCGTTGTCGCGCTCAGGGATATGAACCTGTCTGTCGGACAGGGGACCATCCATGCTGTCGTCGGTGAAAGCGGCGCCGGAAAGTCGACGCTGGTGAAGGTGCTTGCCGGCGTGCTCCGGCCCAACAGCGGCACCATCCGCGTCGGCGACCAGATCGTCACCGTCGACAGCCCGATCGCTGCACGCAAGCACAGCTTCGGCGTCGTCCACCAGGGGCTCGGCCTGTTTGCCGACCGCTCGGTGCTGGCCAATCTGTTCGTCAATCGCGAGCCGTTGCGCAATGGCTTCGTCTCCAGGCGCGAAATGGAGGCACGCAGCCGCACCTTGCTTCGGCAACTCAAGCTCGACGTCGATGTCCACGCTCCTGCGGGACAACTCGGCATGGGCGAACGGCATTATGTCGAACTCGGCCGCGCAATTCTGGAAGGCCCGAGGCTGCTGATCCTCGATGAACCGAATTCTGCGCTCGACCGGCGCCAGACCGAGCACCTGTTCACCGTACTAAGTGACCTCAAGGCCAAGGGCACGAGCGTGCTCTATGTCTCGCACCGGCTGGAGGACGTGTTTGCGATCGCAGACCAGGTCACCGTGATGCGCAACGGCCGTGACGTGCTGACAAGTGAGCGCTCGGCGTTGAGCGAAGCCGATGTGATCGACGCCATGATCGGCCAGCAGCGCGGCAGCCTGTTCCCGCCTGCACTGCCGGCCAATGCCAGCACGATAAGGCCGCGGATCACGGTGGAGGGTCTGAGCGGCGGCCGGATTTCCGGCGTCAGCTTCACCGCCCGCTCCGGCGAGATCCTCGGCTTGGCCGGGCTTGAGGGGTCGGGCGTTGAAGACCTGTTCGAGATGCTGTTTGGCCTGCGCGAGGCGCAAAGCGGCAGGGTGCGGCTCCCCGACGGCTACGGCTTGCCTGGAAATCCGACCGAAGCGGCGCGGCGCGGCATCGGCCTGGTGCCGGCCAACCGCCTGTGCAACGGCCTGATGCCCGACCGGTCGCTGGCCTTCAACATAGGCAACATCGCTACCGGCGCCCGCAACTGGGGGTCTCGCCGCTACTCGCCCAAGGCCGCGATCGCCGCCGCCGCAAGGCAGATCGATGCGCTGCGCATCAAGGGCCTGCCGGACGCGCCGGTGAATTCGCTGCTGGCCGGCGATCAGCAGAAGATCGTAATCGCCAAATGGCTGGAGACGGCGCCGCAAGTGCTGCTCCTAGACAATCCGGCTGGCGGTATCGAGGCGGCTGCCAAGCGCAAGATCTATGCGCTGATCCGGCAGATGGCGGCCAATGGCTGTATCGTTTTGCTGCGTTCGGTCGAGCCGTCCGAACTGACCAACCTCAGCAACCGCGTCCTTGTCTTCCACCGCGGCCGGGTCGCCGGCGAGCTGTCCGGCGCCGAGATGAAGCGAAGGACAGTGCTACAACTGACCACCACCGGCGAGATGCCGGGGGCGGAGCGGCCGAAAAAGAAACTCGTGGGAGCCATGGCATGACACGATTGGATCCCATGCTACAGCTTGCCGGTTCGGCTGCCCACCCGAAGCGCAGCCTTCGCCTGCCCGTCGAACTCAGGCCGCTCATCGGGCTCGTTGTCCTTGTGGCGATTACAGGCTTTGCCCGGCCGGATTTCCTCGACGAGGCCAATGTGCTGTCGTTGCTGGAAACCGCTGCGTATCCCGGCATGCTGGCGATCGGCATGGTGTTCGTGCTCGCACTCCGCGAGATCGACCTTTCCGTCGGCTGGATATTCCATCTCGCGGCCCTTCTCACCGCATTCCTTCTGGCCGCCGGCATCGACCCGTGGCTTGCCGCCCTTGCCGGCGTGCTGCTCGGCGCCGGGCTCGGCCTCGTCAACGGCCTGCTGGTGGTGGCGCTGCGACTGCCGGCCATCGTCGTTACGCTGGGCACCTTTGCAATGTTCCGGGGCCTGGCGGCGGTGGCCGTCAAGATGCAAGCGACAGCTCCGGCCAGCCCAGGCGGCGACTTCTTTGAGATCGTTCACGGCAAGCTGTTCGGCCTTGTGCCGACGGCTGTCTTTGTCTTCGTCACAATGGCCGTGGTGATGCACCTCGTGCTTCACCGCAGCCGCTTCGGCTACCGGATCCAGGCCGTCGGCAGCAATCCGCAGGCGGCGCTCTATGCCGGCATCCCGACAGGTGCTGTGCGGCTGCAGACGCTGGTGCTGATGGGCATCGTCTCGGGGCTGGCGGGCGCGCTGTGGCTTGGCTCTCCCGTTACCGACGTCGACCAAGGCGGCGGTTTCGTGCTGATGGCGATTGCCGCGGCGATCATCGGCGGCACCTCGCTTTCCGGCGGGCGCGGCACCGTCTTCGGTGCGGTGATCGGCATGCTGATCGTCCAGGTCATCTTGAGCGGCGTGACCCTGTTCGGCATCGACGCCGCATGGAGCCCCTTCGTGATCGGCGCGGTGATGGTGCTGGCGCTCGCGCTCGACCGGCTGGCCAAGGTGCTGCGCAACCGCCAGGCCGAGCGCTTTCAGGAAAATCCGCGCGCCTGAGTTTAAGCCCCGCCTGCTTGCCGGGAAATATCTCTATCTCTTGGTTGACGCAATTCCGGACGGAAAACCGTTTCACACTTTTCCTGGAATTGCCCTCTAACTGATGCGATCTGATGGGATCGATGATGGCGCGTTGCATCGCGCCACCATCCATTGGGCGGATGGAGGCTTGCCATCGGCCGCAAAAGAAGATGCTCTGCGCATCCGGGTCGGCGCTGGCAGGAGGAGAGGATCAAGGGCATGGCCCGGATCATCGCCGGACGTGGAGGTCGTTTTTCAACATGGGAGGAAAGCAAATGCTGACGAGGCTACGATTACTCGTGCTTGGCTTGATTGTGGCGCTGGCCGTTCCGGCGGCGGCACAGGCCAAGACGTTCTACTGGATTTCGCATGGCGGCCCGGCCGACCCGGTCTGGACCTACTTCCTGGCCGGCGCCAAGCAATGGGCGAAGGACACCGGCAACACCGTCAACACCTCGTTCCACAATGGCGACGTTGCCTCGCAGCAGGAGGCCGTGCGCGCCGCGATCTCGGCAAAGGCCGACGGCATCGTCACCACCAGCCCCGATCCGGGCAGCCTGATCGAAATCGCCAAGGAAGCCAACACGGCCAAGATCCCGATCATCAACTTCAACACGCCCGATCCCAAGGCAAGCTTCGACGCCTATGTCGGCGGCGACAACGTCACCTTCGGCAAGCACTGGGCGCAATATCTGGTCGACAAGGGCCTGGTGAAGAAGGGCGACTTCGTCTGGATGCCGGTCGAAATCCCCGGCGCCACCTACGGCGTCCAGGAAGAGGAAGGCATCAAGAGCGTCTTCGAACCGCTGGGGATCACCTATGAGATCACCGAAGCGACCCTCGACCAGGCCGAAGCCATCAACCGCATGGTCGACTATCTCACCGCCAACAAGGCCAAGGTCAAGGCAATCATCGGCCTCGGCGATCTGGTCACCGGCTCGATCAAGCGGGTGTTCGACCAGGCCGGCATCAAGCCGGGCGAAATCCCGGTCGTCGGCTGGGGCAACTCGCTCGACACCACCCAGGAAGTGCTGACCGGCTACGTCAATGCCGGCCAGTGGCAGGACCCGCAGGCGACCAGCTACGTCGCGCTGTCGCTGGCCAACATGGCGGCGTCAGGCATTCCTCCGGGCTTCAACGTCATCACCGGCGCGCTCTATGAAAAGGACACCGCGCAGGTCTACGACGACATCCTGTCGGGCAAATAACCCAGACCTTCAACAGTCGCGGCCGCAGCCGCGGTCGCGACTGTCTTTTCGCCGAGCCCTTCGCGTTGCGCGCTGGGCTCAGCCTTCCCCTTCCTGTCGCAGGTTATCAGTGGAAAACCGTTCGCTCATCCAACGCCTGATCGCGAGGCCGGAATTCGGGCCCTTCGTTCTGCTCATCGTCGAAATCGCGGTGTTCTGGAGCATCAACCACGATTTCCTGTCGCCGCAGAACATCTCCAACACGCTGGCCTTCACCGTCGAGCTCGGGCTGATCGCGCTGGCGATGACGCTGTTGATGACGTCGGGTGAATTCGATCTGTCGGTCGGCTCGCTGTTCGGCTTTTCGCCGGTGCTGATGTGGACGCTGTTCAACAGCGGCCTGACCTCGCTGGAGGTCGGCTTCCTCGCCGCGCTGCTGATCGCGGCCTTCATCGGCCTGGTCAATGGCTGGTTCGTCACGCAGCTGAAAATCCCATCCTTCCTGGTGACGCTCGGCATGCTGCTGGTGGTGCGCGGCACCGCGCTGTTCGTCACCGACGGCTTTCCGCAGCGGACGTGGAGCGCCGAGGGCAGCTGGCTGGCCGAAGCGCTGGTCGGTGATTTCTTCATCGGCCCGTTCCGCATCTACATGTCGCTCTTCTGGTTCATCGCGGCGGCCATCGCACTGGGCTACGTGCTGACGCAAAGCCGGACCGGCAACTGGATCCAGGCAGCCGGCGGCAATCCAGGCGCCGCAAGGGCGCGCGGCGTCAACGTCAGCGGCGTCAAGATCGGCCTGTTCGTGCTGTCGTCGGTGATGGCTTCGCTTGCCGGCGTCATCTCGTCGCTGCGCACGTCGGCCGCCAACCCCAACAGCGGCACCGGCTACGAGCTCGAAGTCATCGCCATGGTGGTGATCGGCGGCACGGCGCTGACCGGTGGGCGCGGCACCATCATCGGCACGGTGCTCGGCATCCTCATCCTGCGCGTCATGCGCAACGGCATCGTGCTGATCGGCGTGCCCGGGCTGGCCTACAACATCTTCATCGGCGCCATCATCCTCGGCATGATGGCGCTGCACTCATGGCTGGAACGCCGGCATCAGGCAGGGACCTAGAACCATGGCTGAACCGCTCATCCGCATGTCCAACATCAAAAAGTCCTACGGGCGCGTGCAGGCGCTCGAAGACGCCAATTTTCATGTCAACGAAAGGGAGATCGTCGGCCTGCTCGGCGACAATGGCGCCGGCAAATCGACGCTGATCAAGGTGTTGTCGGGGGCGGTGCCGCTGACCAGCGGCGACATTTTCATCCGCGGCAAGAAGGTCAATCTGCGCAGCACCAGCGACGCCATCGCGCACGGCATCGAGACGATCTACCAGGATTCGGCACTGGTGACGCAGCTGTCGATCGCGCGCAACCTGTTCCTCGGCCGCGAGCCGATCAAACCGCCGCGCTTTTTGAACCGCATGGACCAGGAGGCGATGAACAATGTCGCCCGCGACCTGTTGAAACAGGTCGGCATCTCCAAGAACATCCCGCCGACGACGCCGATCGGCTCCCTGTCCGGCGGCGAGCGGCAGGCCGTCGCCATCGCACGCGCCATGCACTTCGACAGCGACCTGATCATCCTCGACGAGCCGACCAACAATCTCGGCGTCGCCGAGACGCAAGGCGTGCTGAGCTTCGTGCGCAACGCGCGCGATTCCGGGCATTCCTGCATCTTCATCGCCCACAACATCCACCATGTCTTCCAGGTGGTTGACCGCATCGTCGTCATGCGCCGGGGCAAGGTGGTGGCCGACGACATCGACCCGAAGAAGACCAGCGTGGCCGAGGTCGAACGCATCATCACCGGGATGTCGGACAAGGAGATCCGCGACGCCATCATCGAAGGCGGGCCATCGCACGGCTGAACCGTCTTCGCGCCGTCTGGCACGGAAACGCATCCGCTCTAACTCGTTGTAGAGCATGACCTTTTGACAAAACGGTTCCCGTTTGTCCGAGAAAACCGGCTTCCCACTTTTCGGGATCATGCTCTATGACTACAGCCATGAAAGCCACCGTTGCCGACATAGCCAGGAGCTGCGGCCTGTCGACCGCGACCGTCGACCGGGTTCTGAACAACCGGGCCGGCGCGAGCGCCGCCAACCGCCAACGGGTGATGGAGGCGGCCAAGCAGCTCGGCTATTTGCCGGTGGTCGATCAGGTGACGCTGCCGTCGCGGCCGGCGCATCTTGAATTCTTCCTGCCGATCGGCGCCAACGGTTTCATGATCGACCTCGCCGGGCACATCGAGGACTATGCGGGGCGCCTGCCGCTGGTCGCCTCGTGCCGGATCCACAATCTCGGCGGCATCTCACCGGCAGCGCTGCAGGCGGCGGTTGAAAATCTGTCGCTGAAGGCCAATGGCGTCGGCGTCATTGCCGTCGATCATCCGCGAACGCGCAACATATTGCGCGATGTGGTCGAGGCAGGCATCCGCCTTGTCACGCTGGTCTCCGACGTTCCAGCCGCCCCGCGTTCGGCCTATGTCGGCATCGACAACCGGGTTGCCGGACGCACGGCGGCGCTGTTGATGGGGCGCTTCCTCAACGGCCGCCAGGGTCATCTGGCGATGGTCGTCGGCTCGCGTTCCTATCGCGGGCACGAGGAGCGCGAGATGGGCTTTCGGTCGGTGCTGACAGAGGAATTCCCGAATCTCACGGTCTCGAGTGCGGTCGAGATCAATGACGAACCGGAGGGCAGCTACACCGCAACGATGCAGGCGCTGCACAACGAGCCGGAACTGCTCGGCATCTATTGCGTCGGGGCCGGGCGCTCAGGTGTAGCGAGAGCGCTGCTCGAGGCCAAGCCAAAGAAGAAGCCGGTCTTCATCTGCCACGACCTGACCAAGGAAACGCGCGGCTATCTCGTCGACGACCTCGCCGATGTCGTCATCGACCAGAATGCGCGGCTGATCGCGGAGCAATCTGTGATCCGCCTGCTCGGCTCGATCGCATCCGCCGCGCCATACCTGACGAAGAAGTTCATCGAGCCACGGCTGATCTTCAAGGAAAACGTGCCGGTGCAGTGAAGTCGCGCCATGGCGGTTTCTCCGATTTGTACGACAAGTCGGGGTAGATGCCGCAAATCTGCACAGCAGCCATGCAACTTTCATTGTTGCCGAATCATTGGGCAACCCTTACTCATCTGGGTGTCGGCCATCTACTCCTCCCAGATGCGATGCCGACGCTGAGCGCGGTGCACCTCCTCCCGCATCTCGTTCGAAATCGAGCCCGCTGCCACCTCCTCCCGGCAGCGGGCTTTTTTCATTCCCAAATGAAACTAAATTAGAGTTGACGGGCAAGTTCGGAGAATAGCCAAAAGCCCCGCCGGATGATGGGGACTCCTCAACTCCGAAAGCTGGAATTCAGCGCGCCCTGAAAGAGCTGATCAGGCCTTCAGCCATGCGCACGAACTGCGTGCTGGGGCCCTGGCAGCCCATGGTCTGCACGCTGACGCGCGCCCCTTCGAACAGCAGCGACAGCGTATCGGCCAGAAGCTCGGCCTGACCGATGCCCGCATCCCGGCACAGCGCAACGAGGCGATCGCGCTGAGCGCTCTTGAGCTCCTTGATCACGCTCCTGGCGGGATGGTCCGGCTCGGTCAATTCGGCGGCGGCATTGGCCATGTCGCAGCCGCGACCGTCAGCCGCCAGGCAAGCAGCGGCCATGCGAATCCAGGCATGCAACTGGGCGAGCTTGTCGCCGGGATGCTCAGCCTCGAATTGGTCCCACATCGCGGCGCCTTTAGCCGCCGACGCGCGCAGGCATTGGACGATCAGTTCGTCCTTCGACTCAAAATGACGGTAGAGCGTCATCTTGTTGGTGCCGGCGGCTTCCGTGATGGCGTCGACACCGACGCCCTTGATGCCATGCTTGTGAAACATGTCCTGCGCCGTCTCCAGGATTCGGTCCCGGGGGCGCACGCGATCGGTAATGCCGTCTGCCATCGCAGTCTCCTTGTCTCCCTAAAAATTCGGTTCACCTCTTGACTAGGGTGTTACCGGTCTGTAACTATCCGAATGTTACTTACTGGTAACACCTATGTGGCCTTCCGTCAATAACAAGGCCGTGAACTGGTCCTGCCAGATCACAAAGGGTGAAAATTGCAGGTCATGCGGCTCCGGCCGGTGAAGAGATGAAAACCGGTTCGCGATCGTCCGATGCGAATCGCTGGAATGGAGACGCTCCAATGTCGCAGCGCAAGGATTTGACCATCGATGAAGCCATCCGGGATCCGATGATCCGGCTGGTGATGAAAGCGGACCGCGTCAACCCGCGCGCCTTCGAAGCGATGCTGAGGACCGTGGCCGATGAGCAGGGCCTCAGCGGCGCGGCGCCGTCTTCGTATTTTTTGCAGGACCCGGGCTCAGTGCGCAGCAGGCGGCTGTCCCGGTCTGCCCATTCTTTTAAAGAGGCCGGTTCTTCTAAAGAGGTTTGCGTGTCGTGGTAAATTATTTCATCCATCGTCCGATCTTCGCCTCGGCCATCGCCATCATCATGGTGCTCGCCGGGACGATTTGTTATTTCCTTTTGCCGGTTTCGCAGTTTCCCGACATCACGCCGCCGCAGGTCGTGGTCAGCGCCCATTATCCGGGCGCCAGCGCGCAAGTAGTCGCCGATACGGTGACGACGCCGCTTGAGCAGCAGATCAACGGCGTCGAAGGCATGACCTACATGTCGTCGTCGAGTTCCAATGACGGCTCCTCGACCATCACCATCACCTTCGATGTCGGCTATTCCTTGAGCACCGCGGCCGTCGACGTCCAGAACCGCGTTTCGCAAGCCGCCTCGTCGCTGCCGGCGATCGTCAACCAGGGCGGCGTGACGATCAAGAAGCAGAACCCGAATTTCGTCCTCATCGTCAACCTGACCTCGCCCGACAGTTCGGTCGATCCGGTGGCGCTGAGTAACCTCGCCTATCTGCAGGTCGTCGATCCGCTGAAGCGGCTGCCTGGCGTCGGCGACGTCCAGATATTCGGCGAGCGCCGCTATTCGATGCGCGTCTGGCTCGACCCGGACAAGCTCGCCAATCTTGGCATCACCGCTGTCGACGTCCAGAACGCCATCTCGGAACAGAACGTCCAGGTGGCGGCCGGCAAGATCGGCCAGTCGCCGGCGCCCGCCGGCACCGCCTTCGAGATGCAGGTCAACGCCGTCGGCCGCCTGAGCGACCCCAAGGAGTTCGGCGACATCGTCGTGCGCGCCAACACCGGCACCGGCTCGCTGGTGCGACTGCGCGACGTCGCCCGCATCGAGCTCGGCGCGCTGCAATATTCGTCGTCGGCCTTCTTCGGCAAGGACCCGACGGTGGTGCTCGCCGTTTACCAGATGCCCGGTTCCAACGCGCTCGATCTGCAGCAGCACGTCAAGGACAAGATGCAGGAACTGTCGGCCCGTTTTCCCAAGGGCGTCAGCTACGCCATGCACTACGACACCACGCGCTTCGTGTCGGCATCGATGCATGACGTGCTGATCACGCTTGGCGAAGCGCTGGTGCTGGTCGTGGCCGTGGTGTTCATCTTCCTGCAGAGCTGGCGCACGACGATCATCCCGACCATCGCCATTCCGGTGTCGCTGGTGGCGACGATGGTGGTCATGGAAATGATGGGCTTCTCGCTCAACATGCTCTCCCTGCTCGGCATGGTGCTGGCCATCGGCCTCGTCGTCGACGACGCCATCGTGGTGGTCGAAAATGTCGAGCGACAATTGGAGGCGGGCCTCAAACCGCTGGCGGCGACCAAGGCCGCGATGGCCGAGGTCACCGGACCGATCATCGCCACCACCGCAGTGCTGATGGCCGTCTTCGTGCCCGTTGCCTTCATTCCCGGCGTCTCCGGCAAGCTCTACAATCAGTTCGCGCTGACGGTGGCGATTTCGGTCGGCATATCCGCCTTCAACTCGCTGACGCTCAGCCCGGCGCTGAGCGCCGCCTTCCTGCGCCATCGCGGCGAGACGCAGTTCGCCCCGTTCCGCTGGTTCAACACGGGCTTCGACAGACTGTCGCATGCCTATGCGCACGGCGTGCGCATCCTCATCCGGCTGCGCTGGATCATGCTCGGTCTGTTCGCGGCCGGCCTGGTCGCCACCTACTTCGTCTGGCAGAAGCTGCCCTCGACCTTCCTTCCGGTCGAGGACCAGGGTTACTTCTTCGTCGTCATCCAGCTGCCTGACGGCGCCTCGCTGGAACGCACTGACGCGGTGGCCCAGAAGGCGCGCGACATCCTCCAAGCTACGCCCGGCGTCGAGATTGTCGGCTCGATCAGCGGCCTGAACTTCCTGACCAGTGCCGCGCAGTCGAACTCGGCTGTCGAGTTCGCCATCCTGAAGCCGTGGGAAGAGCGCGGCCCCGACCAGAGCGCGTCGAAGCTCGTCGCCGACGTGCGCGGCAAGCTGATGCAGATTCCGGAAGCCTTCGCGCTGTCCTTCGATCCGCCTTCGATCCCGGGTATCGGCACCACGGGCGGCTTCGAATTCGTCGTCGAGGATCTCACCGGGCGCGGCAGTTCAGCCCTCAACGACGCGACGCAAGCCGTGATCGCCGAGGCGCGCAAGCAGCCGGAAATCAATCCGCAGCAGCTGTTCTCGCCGTTCTCGACCTCGACGCCGCAGTTCAACTACGACCTCGACCGCAGCAAGGCCAAACTGCTCGGCCTCAACCTGCCCGACGTCTTCAACACGCTGCAGATCTATCTCGGCTCGCTCTACGTCAACGACTTCAACCTGTTCGGCCGCACCTTCCGGGTGACCATCCAGGCCGACAAGGATGCACGTGCCGACGCAGGCGACCTTTCGCGGCTCTATGTGCGCAACGCCTCCGGCGGCATGGTGCCGCTGAGCACACTGGGCAAACTGGTGCCGTTCGTCGGCCCGGAAACCGTGCCGCACTACAACAACAACGCCTCGGCCACGATCAATGGCGGCGCAGCCCCCGGCTTCTCGTCGGGCCAGGCGGTTGCCGCGATGGAACGGGCCGCCGCCACCGCTTTGCCCAGGGATTTCGGTTTCGAATGGACCGGCATCACCTTCCAGGAGCTCAAGGCAGGATCGATAGCGTCGGTCGTCTTCGGCCTCGCCATCGTCTTCGTCTTCCTGATCCTGGCGATGCAGTATGAGAGCTGGGCGATGCCGTTCATGGTGCTGCTGGCGGTGCCACTGGCCCTGTTCGGCGCCTTCGCAGCCCTGTTCTTGCGCGGCATGCAGATCGACGTCTACTCGCAGATCGGCTTCGTCATGCTGATCGGCCTCGCCGCCAAGAACGCGATCCTGATCGTCGAGTTTGCAAGGCGGCGGCGCGAGGAGGGACTGAGCATTGTCGACGCGGCAATGGAAGCCGCGCGGCTGAGGCTGCGGCCGATCCTGATGACGGCCTTCGCCTTCATCCTCGGCGTGCTGCCGCTGATGTTTGCGACGGGTGCGGGTGCGGCAAGCCGGCAGTCGATCGGCACCACCGTGTTTGGCGGCATGGTCGCGGCGACCATCCTGTCGCTGGTGTTCGTGCCAGTCTTCTACGCGGTCATCGAACAGCTGCGCGAAGGCCGCGTGCGCAGCGAACCGAACGCTGCTCATGACCAGGACAATAATGAACCGACTGCCGAACCAGCGCCGATGCGCCTGGCCGAAGCAGCCGAATAGAATTGGAGACCAAAATGCGTAAATGGAAAATAGCTTTGGGAACGGCCGTCGCCCTGGGAGCGATCTCGGTGGCAAGCGTCCACTTCCTCGACATGGGCAATCTCAGCCTCAATGCCGGCACGGCGGCAGCGACGGCAGCACCTGCGGCATTCGTTATGCCGGTGCCGGTGACGAGCGTGGTCAAGAAGACGATCCCGATCTATCTCGACTACGCCGCCCGCATCGAGGCGATCCGCAGCGTCACCTTGCAGGCCCGCGTGCCCGGTTATCTGCAGGAGCAGACGGCTGAGGACGGCGCGGATGTGCGCCAGGGTGATCTGCTCTACAAGATCTCGCCCGACGACTTCAAGGCGGCTCTCGACCAGGCCAAGGCCGAAGTGCAGCGCGACCAGGCGAGCCTCGACTATGCACGCTCCAATCTCGGCCGCGGCTCCGAACTCGCCAAGAGCGGTTATCTGGCCAAGGATGGGTTCGACCAGCGCACGAGCACCTTGCGTCAGGCCGAAGCGTCGCTTGCCGTCAACCAGGCGGCGGTGCGGACGGCCGAGCTCAATTTGAGCTACGCCGAAATCCACGCTCCGTTTGCCGGCCGCGTCGGCCGCAACCAGGCTTCGGTCGGCACGCTGGTCAGCGTCGCCGGGACGGTGCTGAACACGCTGGTGCAGCTCGACCCGATCTACGTCACCTTCAATCCGAGCGAGACGGACCTGGCCGAAATCGAACGGGCCCGGGCCGCCGGCCCGATCGAGGTCGAGGTGCTGCTGCCCGGCGAGACCGAAGCCAGCCAGAAGGGCGAACTCACCTTCATCGACAACACGGTCGACCACTCGACCGGCACGATTACGGCGCGCGCCACCATCGGCAATGCGAAGTTCTCGCTGCTGCCGGGCCAGTATGTCCGCGTGCGGCTGCACATCAAGCAGCTGCCCGACGCGCTGATGGTGCCGCAGGTGGCGCTGGGTTCGAGCCAGCTCGGCAAATATGTCTATGTCGTCGGCAAGGGCAACACGGTCGACCAGCGCATCGTCTCGCTTGGCGCGACCAGCGGCGACCTTGTGGCGGTCCTCAGCGGCGTTGCCGAAGGCGACCAGGTGATAACGGGCAATCTGCAGAAGATCGGACCAGGAATGCCGATCTCGCCGTTGCCCCAGGAGAAACCGGCCAGCTGATAACCCCCATCAGCCCCGGTCCTGCGGCGCCTTCGGCTTCCACGCCGAGGGCGCCGTTTTTTTATGGAGCGCCGCACGCCGTTTTTGGAGTAACCGCAAGGCACAAGAATCCGGAACAGACATATTGTAGGATTGTCGACAATCTGCTTGTCTGTTTCCGGCTCTCACTGGAGTGACGGAATGGCCAAGCTGGACTTCAATCCGATCGCGGATACGACACGCCGAGCCGAGATCGTTGCGCTGTTGCGGCGGGCGATCCTGATCGGCCAGCTGGAACCCGGCCAAAAGCTGAGCGAGCTGAGGATCGCCGAGCAGATGCGGGTCAGCCGCGCGCCTTTGCGCGAAGCTATGCGCGAGCTGGTGCAGGAAGGCATCCTGACCAGCATTCCCTATGCCGGCACCTTCGTCATCGATGTCACCGCCAAGGACATTGACGACGCCTACTCGCTGAACAAGGTGCTCGATGAATTCGCCATCGAGCGGACATGGAAGCTGCGCGACCAGCGCTTCTTCGATGAACTCGACCGCCGCCACGAAGCGGTGAAGCAGGCAACGCGCGCGCGCGACACCACCCGCCAGATCGAGACCGCACTGCAATTGCACGGGCTGATCTATGAATGGGCCGACAATTCGGTGCTGCTGGAAACCTGGCAGCGGCTGACCAGCCGGCTGCAGATGTACTTTGCCCTGCACCAGCAGGCCCGCAACGAGCCGGTGCCGGCCGAAGATCTCCACGAAACCTATGTGCGGCTCTTGAAGGGCGCCGACATGCGCGCTGCCCAGCGCCATGCGCGCGAGCATATCGACCTCGATTTCGAAGAGCTGCTTGCCTATGCGCGTGGCCTCGATCAGCGGAACATCGAAGGGCTGACCCTCCTCAACGCCTAGAGACAACGGACAGACAAGTGCAGATCAAAACCATCAAGGCCTATCGCGTCGTGCAGCCCTTCGTGGACGGGCCCTACCGCATGTCCAAGGGGCGGGTTGCAGACTGCTTCGATGCGGTGATCGTCGCAATCACCTCCGACAGCGGCGTAACCGGCTGGGGCGAGATGGCGCCGCTCGGCAATTTCTATTCGGCCGCCTTTCCGGCGGGAACGCGCGCGGGCGTGGTCGAGATCGCGCCGCACCTGATCGGCCAGGACCCGCGTGGCCTCGCCGGCATCGGCCGATTGATGGATACGGTGTTCAAGGGCCATCCCTACATCAAGTCGGCGCTCGACATGGCCTGCTGGGATCTGGCGGCCCGGGCCGCCGACGTGCCGCTGGTGACCATGCTTGGCGGCCGCGAGAGCGACATGGCGGAGACCTACCGCGTCGTCACCCACGGCACGCTCGACCAGATGGCGGCACTGGCCAAAAGGATCATCGCGGAAGGCTGCCGGCGGCTGCAGGTCAAGGTGGGCGGCAATGTGCATGACGACATCGACCGGGTGAGCGCAGTCGCTTCGGCCGTGCCGAAAGGCACGGTGATTTTCTGCGACGCCAATGCCGGCTGGACACCCTACCAGGCGCGGCAGTTCGCCGATGCCACGCGCGGCATCGACTACACGTTCGAGCAGCCCTGCACGACGATCGAGGAGAACATGTCGGTGCGCCGCATGCTCGACAAGCCGATGGTGCTGGACGAGAGCGTCATCTCGCTCGAGGCGATGCTGGAAATCCATCGCCTCGGCGCCGCCGACGGGCTGACGCTGAAGATTTCGCGGCTGGGCGGCGTAACCAGGACAAGGCAAATCCGCGACGTCGCCGTCGATCTCGGTTTCATGATCACCGTCGAGGATACGGGCGGCGCCGAGATCGACACGGCGGCGATGGCGCATCTGTCGCTGTCGACGCCGGAAGAACGCCGGCTGCACGCCATCGCCTTCCATGAGTGGGTGACGGTGCGCACGGCCTCCAACGCCCCACCGGTCACCGGCAGCCACATGGGCATTCCCGACGGGCCCGGCCTCGGCATCGATGTCGTGCCCGACCTGCTCGGCAAGCCTTTCCTAGAGATCGGCTGAGATCAAGCGCAGCATGAAGCTGTCACCCCACGAATCCTCCGTGGGAGATTTGGTCCTGCAGCCATTCTCCGATTTGTGGGTTGAAATATTTTTCAGATGGAAATAGGAATGTTCAAAATGATGATTTGACGCTGCGGCGCGTCGTGACTGGAGGAAGCGATATGGCCCATCCGCAATTTGCAGCGGAACTTCTGCAGCGCGCTGAAGCCCAAGGGCCCATCACCATCGGACTCGCCGGCGCCGGGCAGATGGGCACCGACATCGTCGTCCAGGTGGCGCTGATGCCGGGCATGCGGATCGGTGCCATTTCCGAGGTGCGGCCGCAAGCGGCGATCGATGCCGCACTGCTCGCCGGCCATGACCGCTCCGACATCGTCCAGGCTGCGAACGCCTCTGCCATCGACCGCGCCATCGAGGCCGGCAAGATCGCTGTCACCGAAGATCTGCATGCGCTGGCCGCGGCCGGCCGCATTGATGTCATCATCGACGCGACAGGCAATCCCAACATCGGCACGCTGTTTGCGCTCGAAGTGATGAAGAACGGCAAGCACATCGTTATGCTCAATGTCGAGGCGGACATTACGATCGGCCGCTTCCTCAAGGAGGAAGCGCGCAAGGCCGGCGTGGTCTACACCGGTGCGGCCGGCGACGAACCCGCCTGCACGCTGGAGATCATCGGCTTCGCCAAGAGCCTCGGCTTCAACATCATCGCCGCCGGCAAGGGCAAAAACAACCCGCTCAAGATCGACGCCATGCCCGCCGACTACGAGAAGGAAGCGGCCGAGCGCAACATGAATGCGCGCATGCTGGTCGAGTTCGTCGACGGTTCCAAGACGGCGATCGAGATGGTGGCTATCGCCAACGCCACCGGGCTGGTGCCCGACGTGCCGGGCATGCACGGCCCGACGGCGACGCTGGAGGAACTGGCCAGCGTGCTTTGCCCGCGCGAGGATGGCGGCGTGCTGCACCGCAAGGGCGTGGTGGACTATTCTATCGGCAAGGGCGTGGCGCCCGGCGTGTTCTGCATCATCGAAACGAGGCATCCGCGCGTGCTGGAGCGCATGGTCGACCTCAAGGTCGGCAAGGGCCCCTATTTCACGATCTACCGTCCCTATCACCTGACAAGCCTTGAAGTGCCACTGTCGGCGGCGCGCGCCGTTGTCTACAAACGCGCCGACATGGAGCCCCTCGACCATCCGGTCGCCGAAGCGGTGGCGGTGGCCAAGAGCGATCTCGGCGCGGGCCAATCGCTCGGCATGATCGGCGAGAACGACTATCGCGGCTTCGCCATGACCTGGGAGGACGCCCGCGCCAAGGGCGCGCTGCCGCTCGGGATTGCCGAACGCGCCAAGGTGGTCAAGCCGGTCAAGACCGGCGACTTCCTTACCTATGAAAATTGTGTACCCGACGATTCGATGGTGATAACGCAGATCCGCCGCCGTCTAGACCAGTCGGATGGACAGTTTGTGACCAACGCCGCCTGAACCTTCGGGATCTCCCTGTGATGGACGATGTCGTTATCGGGATCGATGCCTCGACGACGGCGGTGAAGGCGATCGCCTTCACCGGCGACGGCGCGGAGCTGTTCCAGGCGCGCGAGGCCTATCCGCTGGCCAATCCTAAGCCCGGCCATTTCGAGCAGGATGCCGAACATTGGTGGGCAGCCCTTATCAGTGCGCTGAAGCAGGTTGCCGACAAGGTCGGCGCCGCGCGCGTGGCGGCAATTGCCATAGCCCATCAGCGCGAGACCTTCACCCTGATCGATCAGGCCGGCACGCCGCTCATCCCGGCGATCCTGTGGCTTGACGAGCGCGCCCGGCCTCAAGTCGCCAAGCTGTCGGCCGAGCTTGGCCGCGAGACGATCCGCGACTGGAGCGGCAAGCCGCCGGATCCGACGCCGGCGCTCTATGCCATCGCCTGGCTGGCGGAACACCAGCCGCAGGTGCTGGCCAACGCCGCCGCCCTGGTCGATGTTCATGGCTTCTTCGTTCACCGGCTGACCGCACGGCTGGTAACCAGCACGGCAAGTGCCGACCCGCTCGGCTTGCTCGATGTCACGACAGGCGAATGGCACCCTGAGCTTGTCTCGGCTGCAGGGTTGCAGCCACGGCAGTTGCCGGCGCTGATCGGCCCAGGCGAAATCTGCGGCGGCCTTGCCGAAAGCATTGCCCAGCTGACTGGCCTCAAAGCGGGCACGCCAATTGTCGCCGGCGCCGGCGATGGCCAGGCCATGGGTCTCGGCATGGGCGTCTATGGTGCCGGCAGGAGCTATCTCTCGCTCGGCTCCGGCGTCGTCAGCGGCTGCTATTCCGGCACGGTCACCACTTCGGATGCGTTTCGCACGCTGGTCTCGCCGACCGGCTCCGGCTTCATGCTGGAAACCGTGCTGCGCTCGGGCATGCAACTGGTCGACTGGATCGTGCGCACCACCGGCGCGTCTTCCGCGGCAGAACTGGAGAAGGGTGCGGTCGATGTTGCGGCCGGCGGCGACGGTCTTTTGGTCATGCCCTATTGGGCCGGCGTCATGAGCCCCTATTGGGATGGCGCGGCGCGCGGCGCCGTTGTTGGCCTGTCGCTCGACCATGAGCCCAGGCATCTCTTCCGCGCCACGCTGGAAGGCATCGCTTTGGAGCAGGCCATCGCCAGCGAGGCGATGGAGGCCGAAAGCGGCGGCAAGTCGGGAGAGATGATTTCCGCCGGCGGCGGCACCAATTCGGCGCTGCTGATGAAGATCATGGCCAGCGTGCTGGAGCGGCCGCTGTTCGTGTCGCCGGTCAACGAGGCGGCGGCCCTTGGCGCGGCCATGCTGGCTGCTTCGGCGATCGGCTGGTTCGCCTCGGCGGAAGACGCCGCCAAGGCAATGGCGGCGGCGCCGGCCAGGCGTGTCGATCCGGATATGACGCTGGTGCCGGCTTACCGGGCGCGCAAGGCGATCTACCGCGACCTCTATCACGCGACACGCGACATCCACGCGCGGCTCGGTGCGATCTGAGTTCAAGCGCAGCTTGCCTGCGTGAGGCTCCCATGCCCAACCTGCCCAGCTTGCCGATTTTGCGTCCTGCCCGGCCAATGCTAGACTCATCGGGCTCATGAAAGCAGTATTTCACCTTGCCGCCCTGCCCTGGATTGTCGCGCTTGCGGCAGCTCCGATGACGGCGCGTGCGCAGGACGAGCCGCCCTTCGAGGTCACGCTCGACATGGACAATGACGGCAGGATGGATCGGGCCGCGATCGCGGCGGATTCCGACACCGGGCTGGCGGATCTCTCGATCTATCTGGCTGCCGGCGAAGGAAAGCTCGATCCTTCGCGCAAGCCTGACTTTGTCAAAAAGGCGCTGACGCAGGACCGTATTCTCGGGCTCGAAAGCAAGGGCAAGGGATCGCTTGTCGTCACCTCGTGCTTCGGCTGCGGCGCCAACAAATCATGGGATACAACGCTGACCATCGTCTGGCGCGGCGGTAAATTCCTTGTCGCCGGCTACAGTCGCGACTGGGACTGGAATGTTCAGAAAGCCGACGGCTCGGTCGAGACGACGCTGGGCGGTTGCGACATCAATTTTCTCACCGGCAGAGGCGTTGCCTCAAAGGACCTGGACGACGGCAAACCGGTCGCGGGAAAATTCGTGCCGATCGCACTGGCCGACTGGTCGGACGACAGTCGTCCGGAGCCCTGCGAATTCTGACCGACGCCGGACAGCGCTCAACGATTGAGCAGGCCTTTGGCCGCATCCTCATCGGTGATCAGCACCGAAATCCTGGTGTTGGCCAGCGCCGCGCGCATCACAGCGACCTTCTCCTGACCACCTGAAACCAGTATGATGCTCGGAATATCGGACAAATCCTGCAGCGGATAGGCGCAGACGCGGCGGTTGACCTCATGGTCGACCGGGTGGCCCTCGGCGTCGATGAAATGGCACAAGAGGTCTCCGACCGCGCCAGCGGCCTGCAGTTCCTCAAGTTCGCTCGGCTTGATGAAGCCGTAATTGGCGATCGGGCTGTCCTTGGAAAACGAGCCGACGCTGAGCACGGCGATGTTGGCGCGGCGCGCGCGGAAGACGACATCCTGGACGCTGCGCTGGCTCATGAAGGCATCGCGCTGTTCCGGCTTGTCGGCATAGACCGGCACCGGCAGCAGGAAACATTCAGCGCCGATCTTTTCGGCGAACTCCCAGGCGCTTTCGGTCGGGTTGAGCGGCTGCGCGTGGGTGAGGCCGCCGAGCATCGAGACGACCGTCGTCCTGGCGATCGGCCGCCTCGGCAATTCGTTGATGGCGAATTTCAGCGTGCGGCCCCAGCCCAGCGCAATGACGTCGCCGGCATTCACATTGTCGGCGAGATAGGCGGCAGCCGCGTGGCCGATCATCAGCGGCGCGTTGCTGCGATCAGCGGCTGATGGCACCACGACCGTCTGGCTGAGCCCGAAACGCTGCTTCAGGCTCTCCTCGAGCTGCACGCATTCGACGACACTGTCGCGAATGCGGAACTGCACGATGCCCTCCTCTCGCGCAGCGGAGAGAATGCGGTGCACCTTGATGCGGCCGACGCCGAGGATCTCGGAAATGCGCTCTTGCGTCAGACCTTCGACATAGTAATGCCAGGCGGCCCGGGCCTTGAGCTCGGCATCGGGGAAGCGCGAGGCCTTCTCGTTTTCGACGGTCGCCATCTTTTGCCCTCCCGCGGCAAATTTCGGAAATCTTTCCGCAAGCGCCACCCCCTGGCCTTCCCTAGGACAAACCGCCCGGTGGCGCAAACCACCGCCGAATGGCGCAACGGCTCTTGACAATTTTCTAATGAACAGTTTAGCTGAACAAAATTGCATATCAAAGATAAATTGTTCACAGGGAGGTGCCTGGTGAACAAGAGCGGACGGCAGGCCATCGCCGTTTCGCTGACGGAGGAGACGAAGTGGCCGTGAGTAATGATGCAAGCGAGTCGAAGGCTGGCGAGTTGAAAGCCGCGCCCGGCACTCAAGGTGCGACGGCCGCGAAGCTTTCGGCGCTGTTTGCCGGAACCATGGGGCCGCTGATCGGGCTGCTGCTGCTTTGCCTGGCGTTGACGTTGACCACCGACACGTTCCTCACCATGCGCAACATCCTCAACGTACTCGACCAGATCACCGTGCTCGGCATCATGGCAATCGGCATGACGCTGGTGATCCTGATCGGCGGCATCGATCTCTCGGTCGGCTCGGTGCTGGCGCTGGCCGCCATGGTGATGGGCTTCGTCGCCCACCCCGACTATCTCAATCTCGGCCTTGCCGCCGGCGTCGTTGCAGCACTGGTCGTCGCCGGCCTTTGCGGACTGGTGTCCGGCCTGCTGGTGACCGTCACCCGGCTGCCGCCGTTCATCGCGACGCTGGCGATGATGTCGGTGGCGCGCGGCCTTGCCAACATGATCACCGACGGTTCGCAGATCGTCGGCTTTCCCGACTGGTTCACCAGCCTGTCGATCATCCGCCATTTCGGCTTCCTGTCGGTCACAGTCGGGGTGATGATGGTGCTGGCGATCGTCTTCGCCATCTTCCTCAACTACCGCGCCACCGGCCGCAGCCTTTACGCCATCGGCGGCAGCACCGAGGTGGCGCGGCTCTCCGGCATTCCGGTGAAGTCGCTGACCAACTGGGTCTACGCCATCTGCGGCGTGCTTGCGGGTCTTGCCGGCATTGTGCTTGCCGCGCGGCTGGATTCGGTGCAGCCGAGTTCCGGCCTCGGCTATGAGCTCGACACCATCGCGGCGGTGGTGATCGGCGGCGCCAGCCTGTCGGGCGGCGTCGGCTCGATCGGCGGCACCGCGGTCGGCGTGCTCATCATCGGCGTGCTGCGCAACGGGCTCAATCTGCTCGGCGTCTCGCCCTTCATCCAGCAGGTGGTGATCGGCGTGGTGATCGCGCTGGCGGTCGCCAGCGATACCTGGCGGCGCAGGGCGCGATAGAGAACGGGGCACAATTGAGAATTCGCCCGGAGCGTCCGGGCGATAGACGGATCGGTCGATCCGAAACTGGGATGTTCCAAGGGGCGCGATGCGCTGGCGGGACAGTTTGACTATCAACGGAGGAAACACATGCTGACCAAACGTTCATTGCTGCTTGCCGCTGCCGCCATCATTCCTATGCTCGGGCTGACCGACATGGCCTCGGCCAAGGAGGCCAAGAAACTCGGCCTCGCGGTGGCCAATTTGCAGGCCGACTTCTTCAACCAGATCAAGCAGTCGGTCGAAGCCTACGGCAAGGAGAAGGGCATCGAGATCGTCACCGTCGACGCCAAGGGCGATTCAGCGACCCAGGTCAGCCAGGTGCAGGATCTGATCACGCAGAACATCGACGCGCTGATCTACATTCCGGCCGGCGCCACAGCCGCCACCGTGCCGACCAAGACCGCCAAGGCCGCCGGCATTCCGGTGGTCAATGTCGACCGCAACGCAGACGGCGCGCCCGGCGACACCTTCATCGCCACCAACAGCGTCGCCTCGGCGCAGGCGGTGTGCGACTACATCGCCAAGCAGGCCGGCGGCAAAGGCGAACTGATCATCATCCACGGCCAGAAGGGCACGACGCCGGAAGTGGATCGCTCGAAGGGCTGCGGCGAAGCGCTCAAGGCCTATCCCGATATCAAGGTGGTCGGCGAATTGTGGAGCGAAGGCTGGCACCAGGACGAAGGCTTCAAGCTGACGCAGGACCTGCTGCAGTCGCATCCCGATGTCTCCATCGTCATCGGCCAGGCCGATGCGCTGGCGCTGGGTGCGGCACAGGCGGTCAAGGTCGCCAATCCCGGCCACAAGGTCTGGGTTGCCGGCTTCGATGGCGACGTGGCCGCACTCAAGGCGCTGAAGGACGGCGTGTTCGACGTCACCGCGACGCAGCAGACGCAAGGCATGGGCCGGCTCGCCGTCGATGCGGCGATCAAGCTGGTGGCCGGCGAAAGCGTTCCGGCCGAACAGCTGCAGGATGCGACGCTGACCACCAAGGACAATGTCGAGCAGTTCATCGCCAAGCATCCGTAACGACCGGCACCGCTTAAGAGAGCGCCACGATGTCTCCTGATCCTCGCCACAGCGAAAGCCCGCACAACGGGCTCTTCGTCAACGGCCTTTGCAAGAGCTACGGACCGGTCCAGGTCCTGGCCGATGCAAGCTTTGAGGTGCGGCCGGGCGAGGTTGTGGCGCTGCTCGGCGAAAACGGCGCCGGCAAGTCGACGGTGTCCAATATCATCGCCGGCTCGACCCGGCCCGACGCGGGCACCATCATCTGGCGGGGGAAGCCCTATTCCCCCGCCTCGCCTGCCGCGGCAATCGATGCCGGTGTGGGCATGATCCATCAGGAACTGAAGCTGCTGCCGGATCTGTCGGTGGCGGAAAACGTCTATGTCGGGCGCCTGCCGATGCGCGGCGGTCGCATCGACCGCGCAGCGATGAACGCCAAGGCCTCGGCGCAGTTGAAGCGGCTTGGCCTCGACGTCTCGCCCGAGCGCAAGGTGGGCACACTGCGCATCGCCGCCCAGCAACAGGTCGAGATCGCCAAGGCGTTGACGCTGAATGCCGAATTGCTGATCTTCGACGAACCCACCGCAGCGCTCGGCGGCGAGGAAACGGAGCTTTTGTTCCAGCAGATCCGCAAGCTCAAGGCGGAGGGCATGTCCTTCATCTACATCAGCCATCGTCTCGACGAGATCGCGCAGATTGCCGACCGCGTGGTTGTGATGCGCGACGGACGCATCGTCGCCCGCCACGAGCGCGCCGATATTCCCGTGCGCACAGTGGTGGAGCAGATGGTCGGCCGCTCGGTCGAGCGGATGTTCCCGCATCTGTCGCCACCGCGCGAGGAGACGCTGCTCGAGGTCGACAACCTGTCTTCGCCGGAGAAAAGTTTCAACAACGTTTCCTTCTCGGTCAAAGCAGGCGAGATCCTCGGCATTGCCGGGTTGATCGGCGCCGGCCGCACCGAACTGGTGCGGGCGATCGCCGGCGCCGATCCGATCTCGTCGGGCTCGGTGCGCGTTGCCGGCAAACCGGTGCATCTCAGCGGGCCGGCGGCAGCCATCAAGGCCGGCGTCGTGCTGGTGCCGGAAGACCGCAAGGCGCAAGGCGTCGTGCTCGACCAGACCATCGGCGAGAATTTGGCGTTCGGCAATTTCGACCATGTCGCGCCGAAGGGCTGGGTGTTTCCGAAAGCGGTGCAGAAATTCGCCGAAGCCGGCATCGCAAGGCTCGGGGTCAAGGGCAAACCTGGCCAGGCGGTCAGCAAGCTTTCCGGCGGCAACCAGCAGAAGGTGATCATCGCCAAATGGGTGTCACGCCCGCCGAAGGTGTTCATCCTCGATGAGCCGACGCGCGGTATCGATGTCGGTGCGCGCGCAGCGATCTACGACGTCATCGCCGACCTCGCCCGTTCCGGCATGGCGGTGGTGGTGGTGAGCTCCGACCTCGAGGAGGTGCTGGGTCTGTCGCACCGGGTGCTGGTGCTGAGCCGCGGCCGCCAGCGCGGCATTCTCGGCCGCAGCGAGGCCAGCAATGTCGCGGTGATGGAACTCGCCACGAGCTGAGGACAGGAGTCGGAACAAAGCGCAGCAGGTGGTATCCTCCCAAGGACCGGACCGCGCGGGGCGCCAGCAAAGACTGGCGCCCCTTCATTTCAGGAGGGGGAACAACATGAAACTATTCGATCTCAGCGGCGACGTAGCGCTGGTAACAGGCGCCGGCAGCGGCATCGGGCAAGCGATCGCCATTGGATTGGCCGAAGCCGGCGCCGATGTCGTCTGTTTCGGCCACACCTCCAAGGGCGGGCTGGACGAGACGGCGCACAAGATTTCGGCACTTGGCCGCAAGGCGCTGGTGCTGACCGGCACGGTGACGTCGGAGGCCGATCTCGCGTCAGCGATCGAGCGCACCGAGAACGAACTCGGCGCGTTGACCATCGCCGTCAACAATGCCGGCATCGCCGGGGCCGAGCCGGCCGAGACGCTGCCGCTGGAGACGTGGCAGAAAATCTACGACGTCAATGTCAGCGGCGTGTTCCTGTCCTGCCAGGCCGAAGCGCGCGCCATGCTTTCACGACGCAAGGGCTCGATCATCAACATCGCCTCCATGTCGGGTTCGATCGTCAATCGCGGCCTGACCCAGGCGCATTACAATTCGTCGAAGGCGGCCGTCATCCATATGTCGAAGAGCCTCGCCATGGAATGGGCCGATCGCGGCCTGCGCGTCAATGTGGTGAGCCCCGGCTACACGCTGACGCCGATGAACAAACGGCCTGAGGTCGCGGAACAGATCAAGATATTCGAGCGCGACACACCAATGGGCCGCATGGCGACGCCGGAAGAGATGGTCGGGCCGACCGTGTTCCTGGCCAGCCGCGCCGCGAGTTACGTCACCGGCATCGACCTGATCGTCGATGGCGGCTTTGTCTGCTGGTAGGAGAAGAAAAGTGCAGAAGCGTTTTGAAGGCAAGACTGCTGTGATCACCGGAGCCAGCGGCGGCATCGGCGCGGCGATGGCGAAGCGCTTCGCCGCGGAAGGTGCCGCGGTCGTGGTCAGCGCCATCGATGCCCGCGTCGAAGAGGTTGCCGCCAGCCTGAAAGCCGCGGGCGCCAAGGTCGCGTCGATGCGCATGGACGTTACCAGGAAGGATGAGGTCACAGCGCTTTACGATCTCGCCGAGAAGGAATTCGGCCGTGTCGACATTTCGGTGCAGAATGCCGGCGTCATCACCATCGCCCGGATCGAGGCGATGACCGAAGCCGAGTGGGACAAGGTGTTGGCGGTCAACACCAAGGGCGTGTTCCTGTGCTGCCAGCAAGCGATCGCCCGCATCCGCAAGCATGGCGATGGCGGCCGGCTGATCAACACGGCATCGGGCCAGGCGCGGCAGGGTTTCGTCTACACGCCACATTATGCGGCGTCGAAGTTCGGCGTCGTCGGCATCACCCAGAGCCTGGCCAAGGAAGTAGCCAAGGAAAAGATCACCGTCAACGCGATTTGCCCCGGCATTATCGACACTGACATGTGGGCTTACAACGACGCCGCCTGGGGCAAGCTGATGGGTGACTACAAGCCCGGCGAGCTGATGGCCGAATGGGTGAAGAACATCCCAATGGGGCGCGCCGGCAGCGGCGAGGACGTGTCCGGCCTGGTCAGCTTTCTCGCCAGCGACGACGCCACCTACATCACCGGCCAAACCATCAATGTCGATGGCGGCCTGATCATGTCGTGAACGTCAGCTCCGGCGGTTGGCAATCGACCAGTCTGAAATTCCGCAGTGCACAGGGCATCAGCCGTTGCGCGGCATGAACGTTGGTATATATAATTTCATCCCATGAAACGGCCTTGGCGGGGATGGGGCTCGCCGGCCGAGACCATGGGACCTTGATGGCTCGCACGTCTGAGAGCGCCGCTGGAGCGGCGATCGATCTGTTGACGATTGCTCACGCAGCAATCCATCCGATGCCATGACGCGGGCCCGCCCGGCATCACATAAACACCAAGTCGAGGAACCATTTCGCCTGCGCAAGTTGCGGCCGCGGCAATGGCATGGTGCGAACGAACTTGCGCAACGACCCGCCTTTCCAACACAATCAAGAAAAGACGCAAGAAGGGAACGGTCAAGAAATTTCCACATGGTTTGACAGGAGAACAAGCATGTCATTTCGCAGTGTGATTTCGAACCTATCAATGGGAGCCTTGGCGCTTGCCACCGCAAGTGCGCTTACATCACCGGTCCACGCAGCAGCACCTGAATCCAACGACCCGATCAAGATCGCGCTGTTCGACTGGACCAGCGTCAACCTCAACGCCAAGATCCTTGGCGGTATCCTCGAAAAGCTCGGCTATACCGTCGAATATCCGACCGCCGACTACCTCTCCAGCCTGACCACCGGTCTCACCAATGGCGACCTCGATGTCGGCCTGGAGTTCTGGGACACGACGGCCGGCGAGGCGATGAAGGCTTCAGACGCCACCGGCCAGACCGAGCGGCTGGGCAAGCTCGGGCCGAAAGCCAAGGAGGAATGGTGGTTTCCCGAATATATGAAGGAGAAATGCCCCGGCCTGCCCAATTGGGAAGCGCTGAAGGACCCGAAATGCGCCGAGGCGTTCTCGACAGCGGAGACGGCGCCGAAGGGCCGCTATCTCGGCGGCCCGGTAACCTGGGAGGGTTTTGACGACGAGCGCGTCGAGGCGCTGAAGCTGCCCTTCACCGTCATCCATGCCGGCACCGACGCGGCGATGTTCGCCGAGTTGGACTCGGCCTATCAGCGCAAGGCGCCGATCATGCTGTGGATCTATTCGCCGCACTGGGCGCCGGCCAAGTACCAGGGCGAGTGGGTTGAATTCCCGGAGTATACGCCCGAATGCTACACCGATCCGAAATGGGGCACCAACCCGGATGCCAAATATGATTGCGGCAAGCCGCATGGCGAGATCTGGAAATACTCCTGGTCCGGCATGAAGGACAAATGGCCGATCGCCTACAAGGTGGCCAAGGCCTACACGATCGACACCGATGAGCTCAACAAGATGAGCGGCGAGATCGATCTTGGCGGCAAGACGCCGGAAGACGTCGCCGCCGCCTGGATCGCTGCCCACGAAGCCGACTGGAAAGCCTGGGCGCAGTGATCGCCTGACTGGAAGCCAGACCCGGCCCTAGCGGCCGGGTCTTATCTCCATTTTCCAGAAGGACCATTGGATGACGGAAGCGACTGAACCGCAGGCAGTTGGCACGCCAAAGGATGCGCGGCCGATAAAGCTTGCTTGCCGCAATGTCTGGAAACTGTTCGGATCGAACGCGGCCAGCTTCATCCGCGAGCGTGACGGCAAGGCCAGCATGGCCGATGTCGCTGCCGCAGGACTGGTGGGTGCGGTGCGCGCCGTCGATCTCGAAATACGCCAGGGCGAGATCTTCATCATCATGGGGCTGTCCGGCTCCGGCAAGTCGACGCTGGTGCGCTGCATGTCGCGGCTGGTCGAGCCGACCCACGGCAAGGTCGAATTCGAAGGCAACGACCTGCTCAAGATTTCCGATGCGGCGCTGATCGAACTGCGGCGTCATCGCATGGGTATGGTGTTCCAGAATTTTGCGCTGCTGCCGCATCTTAACGTGCTCGACAACATTGCCTTTCCCCTGAGCATCCAGGGCCAGGACCGACCGACGCGCGAAACGAGAGCGCGGGAGGTGATCGATCTCGTGGGCTTACGCGGCCGCGAGCATTTCTATCCGCGCGAACTCTCCGGCGGCCAGCAGCAGCGCGTCGGCATTGCCCGCAGCCTCGCGACCAAGCCGGAGATCTGGTTCCTCGACGAGCCGTTCTCGGCGCTCGACCCGCTGATCCGCCGCGAGATGCAGGACGAACTGATGCGGCTGCAGACCATGCTGCACAAGACCATCGTCTTCATCACCCATGATTTCGACGAGGCGATAAGGCTTGCCGACCGCATCGCCATCATGAAGGATGGAGAGGTCATCCAGACCGGCACGCCGGAACAGCTGGTTGTCAACCCGGCGACCGACTATGTCGCCGAATTCACCCGCGATGTCGACCGCGCCAAGGTGATTTCGGCGCGCAGCCTGATGCGTGCCTGCGATGGCGCCGAGCACGGCGGCACGGTTTTGCCCGACGCCAAGATCGCCAGCTTCTCGGCCAGCATTGTCGCGTCGGGTAAGCCCTTCGCCGTGGTCAACGGCACCGGCAGGCCGATCGGCGAGGTGACGCCGCAATCGGTGATCGAGTTGCTGGCCGGTATCGAGCATACGAGAGCCGGCGCATGACGGTGACGGCAAGCGCCAGCCAAACGAGGCCACCGGTTCAGCGCTGGCTGCTGGTCTGGGCGCTCGCGCTGGCCGCCGTGCTGGTGGTGTTTCTGCTGCAGGACAGACTGCCCTGGGCCGTCAACTATCCGGCCGAGGCGGTTATCCCGGTCGCCGACTGGGTCAGTGCGCTGATGCGCTGGATCAAGTCGAACTTGTCCTGGCTGACCCGCTCGATCACCGCGGTGCTCGGCGTTCCCCTCGATTTCGCGCTCGACCTGCTGGCCAAGAATTTCAAGATTGGTCACGGTGCCGATGCCTATGTCCTGCCGCGCCTGTCCTGGATCGGCGTCTGCGCCGCCGCCTTCATCGCCGGGCATGCCGTGGGCGGTAGAAGACTCGGCATGCTGGTCGGCGGCTGCTTCCTCTACACCGCGCTGTTCGGCCAATGGACCAGCGCCATGCTGACACTGGCACTGATTTCCATCGCGGTGCCGTTCTGCATCGTCACCGGCCTGTTCGCCGGCATCTGGGCGTGGCGCAAGCCATGGGCCGAGCGGCTGATCATCTCACCTGCCCTCGATTTGATGCAGACCATCCCGACCTTCGCCTATCTCATCCCGATGCTGCTCCTGTTCGGCAACAGCCCGGTCTCGGCGATGATCGCCACCGCCATCTTCGCCACGCCGCCGATGGTGCGGGCGACGATGCTCGGCCTGTCGCGGGTGCCGTCAGAGATCGACGATTTCTCAGAGATGGCCGGCTGCACGGCGCGGCAGAAATTGTGGCGCGTGCTGCTGCCGTCGGCGCGGCCGACACTGATGATCGGCGTCAACCAGGTGATCATGCTGGCGCTGAACATGGTGATCATCGCCTCGATGATCGGCGCCGGCGGCCTCGGCTACGACGTGCTGCTGGCGCTGCGTGCGCTGAAGGTCGGCGAAGCGATGGAAGCCGGGCTCGCCATTGTGGCGCTCGCCATCGCGCTCGACCGGCTGAGCCAGGCGATCGCGCATAAGCAGGCAAAAGGCCACGTTCAACGGCAGGCGAACCAGAGCGTTTGGCGGCGCTATCCCAATCTGTCGCGGGCCATCGCCATCCTGGTCGTGACGACGCTGCTCGGCCTGTTCGTACCGGCCTTCGCGGCGGTGCCGAAGGCGATCACCTTCACCACTGCGCCACTGTGGAAGGCGGCGGTGAGCTGGGTGACGATCAACTTCTTCGACGTGATCGAAGCGTTTCGCGTGGCGCTCATCCTCAATGTACTGAACCCGCTGCGCGCCTTCTGCGAAGGCTTTCCGTGGCTCGGCGCGGTGGCCCTGCTCGGCCTCGCCGGCTACCAGTTCGGTGGCCTGCGTCTCGCCGCCTTCGTCGCCGCGCTGACCGCCTTCTGCGCCGTCACCGGCCTGTGGGAAAAGACCATGGCGACGGTTTATCTCTGCGGCATCTCGGCCTTCATCGCTTGCCTGATCGGCATCCCGATTGGTCTCGCGGCCGCGCGCAGCGACCGCTTCGAAAAGATCGTCACGCCCATCATCGACACGCTGCAGGTGCTGCCGTCCTTCTGCTTCATCATTCCTGTGGTGATGCTGTTCCGGGTCGGCGACGTCACCGCCATGATCGCCACGGTCGCCTTCGCCGTGGTGCCGGCGATCCGCTACACCAATCACGGCATCCGGCAAGTGCCACCGGCGCTGATCGAGGCGGCGAAGGTTTCCGGCTGCACGCCGCGCCAGACCTTCTTTCGGGTACAATTGCCACTGGCGCTTCCCGAAATCATGCTGGGCGTCAACCAGACGATCCTGATGGCGCTGGCGATGATCATCATCTGCGCCATGGTCGGCACACGCGACCTCGGCCATGAAGTCTTCATCGCGCTGTCCAAGGCCGATTCCGGACGCGGCATTGTCGCGGGTCTCGCCATCGCTTTCATCGGCATCGTCGCAGACCGGCTGTTCAATGCCTGGACGGCGAAGGCGCGGGCAAGACTAGGATAATTGTTGAATGTCCAATCCCGGCGAACCGCCTTTTGCCGTACTCGTCTTCGACATGGCCAAGACCGGCGAGCCGGACGGGGAGCACGTAGTTTCGGGGTTTGAGACGCTGGAGGCGGCGACGTCCTACGCCATTGCGCGGGTTCGCGCCTCGGTGGAGGAGTTGCGCAAGCCCGGCATCGCCACTGCTGAGCTTCGCCAGCTCTGGCAGCTCTATGGCGAAGACTGTTCGGTGCTGAACGCCGGAGTGCGCGGCAGCGATCTACTCGACGATTTCATTGCGACGCCGGCGACGCCAGCCGAGTGCAACTGGCAGGCGCTGGCGCCCAGGCTGCGCCGCTTCCGCGCCTCGCTGCTGATCTCCAACGGCAACAACGAATCCGTCTGGGCGGGCGGCTTCTTTCGCTCGACCTACAGGCTGACGCGAGACGGCCTCCTCGAGCGCTTTGGCGACGACGCCATTGCCGCCTTCAAAGCCAAGGGGATCGAGCCGGCGGAGCCGACGAAGCTCATGGTCGCCAATTACTTCGAGCTTCCCGACCCGCCCTACCCGCCGCCAGGCTTGATGCTGCGATCCTGGAAGGTCGAGGTCGGTTTTGTCTGCCACGACGTGAAGTTCGGTGGCGACGCCGCCGGAATCTTCGCCTGGCCGCAAGAGCCGACCGACTGGGCGCTCAGAACCATGCAGTTCCTGCTGATGGCCGACATGATGGCCATGCGCGGCGATTGCCCCGACTGGGCCAACGACTGCGAGATACTAACCGCCAAGGTGACCGAGACGGAGGCGCCTCCCGACTATCCGCTGGATTGAAGTGATGATCATCACCTGCCCCGTGGCCGGCACACGCGATCTCGGCCAGAAAGTGTTCATCGCACTGTCCAAAGTCGCGGCATTGTCGCGGGCTGGCAACAACCTGCCATCGACATCATCGCGGTCGGTCTTCGACCCCTGAACCGCGAAAGCTCAAGCACGGCTCGGATAGACGGTTTCGCCTCTTCTGGAGTTCGCCTCTTCTGGAAATGGCAGGCCGCGCTCCAGCTCTTGACTTTGACGCATTTTCGCGCGGAAAGCTGCTTCATCCTCGACCAGCCTGAGCTTGCTGCCGAATGCCCGATCAGCGCGAACCGCCTTTTACTGTCGTCGTCTTCGACATGGCCAAGACCGGCGAGCATGTGGTTTCGGGGTTTGAGACGTTGGATGCGGCTACGTCCTACGCGATTGCTCGGGTTCGCGCCTCGGTGGAAGAGCTGCGCAAGCCTGGCATCGCAGCAGCCGAGCTCCGGCGGCACTGGCATATCCATGGTGAGGATTGCACGGTGCTGAACGCCAATGTGCGCGGCAGCGATCTGCTTGACGATTTCATCGCGACGCCGGGGACACCGGCCGAATGCGACTGGCGGGCGCTGGCGCCACGACTGCGCCGTTTCTACGCCGCTGTGAACGTCTTCAACAACGATGGCAAATCTATCCGGGTCAGCGGCTTTTTCCGCGCGACCTACCGGTTATGGCACGCTGGCCTGCTCGCACGATTTGGCGACGACGCCATCGCCTCCTTCAAAGCCAAAGGCATCACGCCGGCAGTGCCGACGAGAGTCTCGGTCGACCATCACTTCGAGCAGCCCGATCCGCCGCGCCCGCCGCTCAGCGATATCAGGCCGTTGCTGTCGTGGAAGGTCGAGATCGATTTCGGATGCACCGATGTGAGGTTCGGCGCCAAAACCGACGGCGTCTTCGCCTGGCCCGAGGAGCCGACCGGCCGGGCACTCAAAGACATGACACATCTGCTGATGGCTGACAGACTGTCCATGTACGGCACCGGCCCGGAGGGCGCCTATTATAGCGAATTGGTGTGGGTCAAGGTGACGGAGACCGATGCGGCTCCCGACTACCCTCTGAATTGAAACTGGGCCGGTGCCGGCGCATTGTTTTGCATCACGCCGACCTATTCCGCCGCCACGCCCTTCACCTGGAGATAGCTTTCCATCGAGTCGTCCAGCGCCTGCAGCCAGGGCGTATGGTGCGATGGCGCCATGGTGCCGGTCATCAGCGAGCGGTAGGCGTGGTCGCGGAAGCTCATAATGTCTTCCGCCTTGTGGTGCTCCCACTCCATGAAGGTCTGGTTGACCGCCTCGACGTCGAAGCCGGGATAGTCGGTCTGGTCCATCAATTCCTTGGTGTAGTCGCCCTGGAACCAGATCATCTGCTCGGCGTCTTCCAGCGTCTCTTCGCGTGCCCGCCACTTGGCGCCGTGCTCGGCCATCGCCTGTACCGACGGCAGCTTGATGCGGCCCATGATGACGTCACGGGCGAACCAAGCCTGGGCGTCGAACATGTTGAAAGTGTAGAACTGGTCCTGCATGCCGATATAGGACAGTTTCGGGTTCTTCTCCCACACGACGCCCTCATAGAGCCCGTCCGGCCACATGCGGTTGGCGGTCTTCAGCTTCAGCTCTTCCGTGAGGAACGGGAAGGAATGCAGATAGCCGGTGCACAGGATGATGGCGTCGACGTCCTTGGTGGTGCCATCCTTGAAGTGCGCCGTCTTGCCGACGACCTTCTGCAGCAGCGGCACTTCCTTCCAGTTCTCCGGCCATTTGAACCCCATCGGCTTGGAGCGGTAGCTGGAGGTGATAGATCTGGCGCCGTATTTGTAGCATTGCGAGCCGATGTCCTCGGCAGAATAGGAGCGGCCGATGATCAGTATGTCCTTGCCCTTGAACTCCATGGCGTCGCGAAAATCATGGCTGTGCAGGATGCGGCCGTTGAATGTCGAAAAGCCTTCGAAATAGGGAACGTTGGGAACGGAAAAATGCCCTGAGGCGACGACGACATTGTCGAACTCCTCGGAGTAGGTGACGTCGTTGGTGCGGTCATGCGCGGTGACGGTGAATTTCCTCGTCTCGTCGGAGAAAGTCACCATGCGCACCGGGCTGTTGAAGCGTACCCATTCGCGCAGGCCTGATTTCTCGACGCGACCCTTGATGTAATCCCACAGCACCGCGCGCGGCGGGTAGGATCCGATTGGGCGGCCGAAATGCTCCTCGAACGTGTAGTCGGCGAATTCCAGGCACTCCTTCGGTCCGTTCGACCAGAGGTAGCGGTACATCGAGCCGTGGACGGGATCGCCGTGCTCGTCGAGGCCGGTGCGCCAGGTGTAGTTCCACAGGCCGCCCCAGTCGGACTGCTTTTCGAAGCAGACGATTTCGGGTATCTCGGCGCCCTTGTCGGCAGCCGACTTGAAGGCCCTGAGCTGGGCCAGACCGGATGGCCCCGCTCCAATGACGGCAACGCGCGTTTTCATGGCAGGCCTCCCGGTGTCATTCGATTTTTGGAATTGCTCTTACGAAACAAATTTCACTCACAGGACAGTAATTGCCTCTTGGATGCTGTCAACAGGCCTTGTGGAGAAACCGCGTTTCGCCCCAGCGGATTTCCGGAAACGGATGACGGCGCAAATCCGGTGCGGACACCATTCGACTTAACGGGCTTGCTGCGCGGTTGCGTTTCTGTATCGGCACCGAATATGTTCACCTGGAGTGAAATAATCATGGGGATTCGGGGGCGAGATGGCGAAGACGAGTTCCGACTCCAAGACTGCTTCGACAAGGGCAAAGCCACCGGCGAAGGCATCCGTGGACGGGAAGACCATCCGCGCGCCGCTGACGCAGAACCCGCATGCCATTCGCGACACCCGCGAAAAAGTGCTGGAGGTGGCGATCGGGCGCGAGGTGCGCGCCTTCCGCAAGAAGCTCGGCATCACCGTCGCCGATCTCGCCGTCGCCACCGATATTTCGCTGGGCATGCTGTCGAAGATCGAGAACGGCATCACCTCGCCGTCGCTGACCACACTGCAGGCGCTGTCGAGGGCGCTCGGCGTTCCCGTCACCGCCTTCTTCCGCCGATTCGAGGAAGAGCGCAGCGCCGTCTTCGTCAAGGCCGGCGAAGGGCTAGATGTCGAACGCCGCGGCACCCGCGCCGGCCATCAATACAATCTGCTCGGCCATATCGGCTCCAACACCAGCGGCGTCGTCGTCGAGCCCTATCTGATTACGCTGACCGAGGATTCGGATGTGTTCCCGACCTTCCAGCATGAGGGCATGGAATTCCTCTATATGCTGGAGGGCGAGGTGGTGTACCGGCACGGCAGCAACCTCTATCCGATGAAGCCGGGCGACAGCCTGTTCTTCGACGCCGACGCGCCGCACGGGCCGGAGCAACTGACGAAACTTCCGATGCGGTATCTGTCGATCATTTGCTATCCGCAGAATAGCGCTGGGTAATCGGACCGCCGCAGCCCCCTCACCCGGATTGCCAAGGCCGAATTGCAAGAGCAATTCGGGGCAATCCGACCTCTCCCCGAGGGGAGAGGAGTCTGGCGTCAGCGCTGGCGATCTCTTCTCCGCTCGGGGAGAAGGTGGCCGCGCAGCGGCCGGATGAGGGGGCCTTTAGTCCGGCCCGAACCCCGGTGGCGTCGCACTGCCATCATCCAGCTTCGACAGCCATTCCACCAATGTCGGCCGATACCGCGTCAGGCCCTTGTAGGTGGCCAGCTCTTCCGGCAAATCCCGGATCACCCGGTGCAGTCGTCTTGCCCATTTCGGCTGTGTCACCAGTTCGTCCATCTTGATGAGATAGCAGCGGATCGGGAAGACGATGCCGTTCGAGCGCGGCAGCCGCCAGAAGCTTTGCAGTTCGACGCGCAGATGCACCTTGTCGCCGACATTTTCGGGCGTCACCGTCGCGCGGTCCGGGCCCCATTTGTGGTAATTCTCCGGGCTGGTGTCGAGGCGCGGGTTGATGGTCATCGTCCAGTTGAGACGCCGCGCCGGCTTGCCCTGCTGGATGTTGGTGAGGAACTTCAGCGCCCTGACGAAAATCCCCTTCTCATGCGCCAGCGGCACCGGCGCGTGCCATTCGAAGAAATTCATGCCGATGTCGAAATCGAGCGACCAGTCGGCCTGGGTGGTGACCATGCCGGCGTCCATCCACAGATTGCCGTCGCGCTGATCGAGGATGCAGAAATCGCCCTGGCTTTGGCGGGTGATGTACTCCATCGGCCCGTAAGGCAGTGTCGAGGTGTCGCCGAAGGTGAAGGTGTCGTCGATACCGAGCGGCCGGTTGATCCAGCGCCAGCGGCCGCCGTCGCGGGTCAGGGTGAAATGCTCGGGATAGCCAAGTGCCTGTTGCTCCATCAGGAGTTCGAGCAGGTCCCAGCCGGCCAGCGTCATATGCGGCAGCGACTGGCAACGCAGCGGATCCTCGGCCAGGACCAAAGCGCGGTCCTGCATCTCGGCGACATAGTGCTCGTCGACGTCGATCAGGTTTTCCAGCACGCTGCCCTTGGGACCGACGACATGCGGCTCGATGTTGACCGCATACATGTAGCTGTCTTCGTGGAACGGAAACGGAAACCGCCTGATGTGTTCCGGGCTGTTCCTGAAGGTGAAATCGTCGCGAAACGTTTCCTTGCGAAAGGTGATGCCCAAGCTCGCCTCCTATCTTTCCAGGACCAGCGACTTGCCTTCGAAGCGCGACACGCACGGCATGATCTTGCAGCCGGAACGGTGGTCTTCCTCACTCAGCCAGTGGTCGTTGTGGATGAACTTGCCGTCATGCGAGATGACGTTGGTCTCGCACTGGCCGCAGACACCGCCGCGGCAGAGATAGGGCGGATCGACGCCGGCGGCCTCGATCGCTTCGAGCAGGCTCTGCTGCTCGCCGACGCGGATGGTCTTGCCGCTGACGGCAAGTGTGACGTCGAACGGCAGGCCGGGCTGGGGTGCCGCGAAATGTTCGTAGTGCACGGTCTCCGCCGGCCAGCCGAGAGCCGCGGCGCGCTCGCGCACCCAGTTGATCATGCCGGCCGGGCCGCAGACATAGAGATGGGTGCCGAGCGGCTGCGAGGACAACAGACGGTCGAGTTCGATGCGCTCGTCGCGGTCGTCGTGATAGAGCCGGACGCGACGGCCATAGCGCTCCTGCAGCACATCGGCATAGGTGCCGAGCGAGGCGGTGCGGCAGGTGTAGTGCAGCTCGAAATTGCCGCCGGACCCGGCGAGCTGCGCGGTCTGCGCCATGAACGGCGTGATCCCGATGCCGCCGGCCAGCATCAGATGCTTCTTTGCCCTGAGGTCGAGCGAGAACAGATTGACGGGGTAGCTGACCACCATCTCCAGGCCAGGCTTGACGCTCCGGTGCATGAACAACGAGCCGCCGCGGCCGACATCGTCGCGGCGCACCGAGATGGTGTATTCGCGGGTGTCGAGCGGCGATCCCATCAGCGAATAGGGATTGAGCCTTGTGCGGTCGCCATCGCGCATCTCGACCACGACATGGGCGCCGCCGGAAAAGGTCGGCAAAAGCTCACCGTCACGGCGGCGGAAATGGAAGCGCGTCACCAGTTCGTTGACCGGGACGACGTCGCTGACGACGACATCGAGCTTGGTGGTGCCGGTGCTCATGGGAAGACCTCCTCGATGGGAGGGATCTCCGAGCGATCCTCGGCATTTATGCAGACGCCCTGGAATGCTGCCAGCCGTCGCGAATAGTGATCGCGCACCAGAAGCAGCAGGCCGCAATGCGCGCAGGTGGCCGGCTGCGTCGTCACATTTTCGGTGATGCCTTTGCAATGCACGCACTGCATGCGCCGCGCCAATGAGCCGCGATGCTCGGTCTGCATGGAGGTATGATCGATGCCGGCTTCGAGCGCCACCTGCATGGCCTGGCCGATCAGCCCTTCGGTGCCGGCGAGATAGAGGCGCAGGCCCATATGCGCGTTGGCAAGCGTCTGCTTCAGCCGGGGCAGCAGGCTGGCGAAGGTTGGCGCGACATGAAATTGCGCGGACTTCAGTGCCTCGAGAGCGGCAACGTGCTTGCCGTCGGCCCCGGGAATGAAGACCATTTCGGCGCCGTCGAAGAAGCCGGGGGGCGCCGTCCTTGCCATATCGACGATCGCCAGCGCGCCTTCCGCATCCGCCACGAAAAGATGATGCTTGCCGGGCTGCGGGGACAGGGTTCCGTAAATGGGCCGGCTGATGATCGTTTTGGCTGCCATTCTCTACTTCGTACCTCGAAACCCTCGCTGTCGATTGTGCCTCAGCCTTTCGCCGTGCGCTTGGTTTTTTTGGGATCGTCGAAGGGCAGAGGCTGCGCCGTCGCCCTGATCGAACCGCTCTTGTTGCGGATCTCGAGCCTGGTGTCCTTGACCGCGCAGTCGACGTCGAGGCGGGCGATGCCCATCGATTTCTCGACCAGCGGCGAATACATGGCGCAGGTGACCACGCCCACCTTTTTGCCGTCGCGATAGACCGGCGCGCCCTCATCCGCGGGTTGCTTGCCGTCGAGCAGCACGCCGTAGATCTTGAAGCGCTCCTTGCCCTTGAGGCGGTAATGCTCTTCGGCGCCACGAAAGCCGGTCTTGCCGGGGCTGACGGTGAAGTCGAGGCCGAGCTCCCACAGCGTGTCGCCGGGGCCTTCGTTCTCGAACGGATATTTCTGCGAGTTGTCATAGGGATAAAACAGCAAATAACTTTCGACGCGCAGCATATCGAGCGTGGTGAAGCGGCACGGAATGATGCCGGCGCTCTTGCCCTCGTCGAGGATCCTGTCCCAGATCGTGCCGGCGTCCTGACCGCGGCAGAATATCTCGTAGCCGCGCTCGCCGGTATAGCCGGTGCGCGAGATCATGACGGGAAAGCCGAACAGCTGCGCCTGCATATGATGGAAATAGTTGAGGTCGCGAATGCCCGGCACATGCTTTGAGAGATAGTCGACCGCGGTCGGCCCCTGCAGCGACAGATCGTGCAGATTGTCGTCGAAGCGCAGCGATACGTCGCGGCCGACGGAAGCGCGCTGCAATTCCTCATGGCCGGTGCCGGAGCCGTGCACCACTATCCAGGCGTTCGGCCCGGTGCGGTAGAGGATGCAGTCGTCGGTGAATTTGCCGGCCTCGTTCAGCATGCAGGCATAGGCCGACTTGCCGGGATAGATCTTCTCCACGTCGCGCGTCGTTGCCAGGTCTATGAGGTGTGAGGCGTGCGGCCCGGTGATGTGAACCTTCTTCAGGCCCGACACATCCATCAGCCCGGCCCTGGTGCGGATGGCGGTGTATTCCTCGTCGGCGTCCTTGTCGTAGGTCCAGGCGGTGCCCATGCCGCTCCAGTCTTCGAGCTTCGAGCCTAACGCGCGATGGCGATCCGCCAGGGTCGAAAATCTCCAGGATGCCGTCATGCGCAAATCCTCCGTTCGAAAATGCTATTGTGTTCCCGGCTCCCTGCGCGGAGGCGGAAGCATTTGGTTGAATTTGATCGCAAACGTCCTGATGCCGCAATACCCGCAAGCAAATAATTTCATTGTCAGGCAAAATTTGCCGCTGGGGACAAACGGTTAACCCAACGTAAAATCACCTTGACAATTGCTGGATTCGGCCCGAATTTATGAAAAAAATTTCACTCTGTTGAAAGAGGGCAGCGGGCGGCCAATTCGGGGTCAGGCGCTGGAAAAGGGGAAAACCGATGTCAGACCTGCAGCAGCGCATCGAAGCGCTGTACCGTTCCGACCTGCGCGGATCCGCGCTCCTGATCATCTGCCTTTGGGCGACGATCCTCTTCGTGCTCGTCATGACATGGCCCTACATCCCGGACACCGGGATCAAGATCGTCGTCGCTATCGCTGCCGCCGCCGTGCTGATCTTCAATACGGCCGCCATCCTGGCGATGGTCAATCACTACAAGGAAGACAAGGACTTCATCTACGGTCTCGACATCAAGAACGCCGACGCGGCCCGCAACCGCAAGTCCTGAAAACAGAACGTCCTGAGGGGTAGAAGTCATGTCGCGCTACACGCCGCCGGAACAAGGCAAGGCCGGGCAGATTTTCGATATCGTGGTCGTCGTGGTCGCCATTTTCGTGGCGCTGTGGCTGCCATTGAAACTCGGCCTGGCGGGTGCGGCGAAATCCATCGACGCGCTCGATGCCAAAACCTGGGAAGCGTTGGGACAGAACCCGACCATGGCCTCGATCTGGGAAAAGCTCGGCTATACGCCGGAGACCGCGCACGACATCATCCAGAACCGCTTCCACTACATCATCGACTGGCCGACGCTGATCATCATGGCGGCGGTGCTGATCGGCTATTTCGTCTTCCTGTTCCGCGCCTCCGACCGCGAATATCGCGACGTCATCAACGAAAAGTTCGACGACAAGTAACGCCAGAGATTTTGGGGAAGCACGCTCATGTGGGTCGCACTCTCTTACGCATCGTGGGGCATCTCGGTCGTGCTTGCGCTGTGGATGCTCTACGACTGGTTCAAGATCGACACGACCTATTCCGAGGAGGTGCTGACTTCCTCGCGCGAAGGCGAGCTTGAAGCCGCTTCCGAAAAACACCGGATCTGAGTGGGGATTGAACAATGACGATCACGCTTGAACCGGCAATACACGGCGACAGGGTTTCACTGCTACGCGTGCTCGGCCCGGCCCATGTCTGGGCGCTTGGCGTCGGCATCGTGCTGGTCGGCGAATTCACCGGCTGGAATTTCTCGGCCGACAAGGGCGGCGCACTGGCGGCGCTGATCGTCTGCTGGGTGGTCGGGCTCTTGTACACTTCGGTCGCCATGATCGACTCCGAGGTGACATCGACGGTTGCCGCCGCCGGCGGCCAATACGCGCAGGCCAAGCACATTGTCGGGCCGCTGATGGCCTTCAACGTCGCGCTGTTCCTGGTCTTTGCCTACACCATGCTGGAGGTTTCGGACGCCATCCTGCTCGGCGACACCATCGTCGCCAAGGCCGGCGTCGAAGGGCTCACCCACAACTCCTTCATTGCCGCCACCATCGTCGTGCTGGCATGGCTGAACTATCGCGGCGTGCTGATGACGCTCAACGTCAACTTCGTCATCACGGCGATAGCCTATGTCTCGATCGTTATCCTGTTCTTCTCGGTCAGCCCCTGGACGCAGGGTGCTGTGCTGAAGCTCAACGAACTGGTCACCCCCGCCAATGCGCTGCCCTATGGCTGGATCGGCGTCATCGCGGCCTTCCAGTTCGGCATCTGGTACTATCTCGGCATCGAAGGCACCACGCAGGCCGCCGAGGAAGTGCGCTCGCCGGCGCGTTCGCTGCCTTACGGCACCATGGCCGGCATGATCACGCTTTTGATCGCCGCCGCCATGACCTGGTATGTCTGCGCCTCGCTGATGCCCTGGGAGTACCTCGGTATCACCTATTATCCCTTGTGGGACGCCGGCAAGCTGACCGGCAGCCCGCTGCTGGAAAACCTGTTGTTCGTCGCCACGCTGCTCGCGGCACTGGCGTCGGCCAATGGCTGTATCAACGATGCGGCCCGCGCGTGGTTCTCGCTTGGACGCGACCGCTATCTGCCGACATGGTTCTCGGCCGTGCACCCGAAATACCGCACGCCCTATCGCTCGATCCTGTTCCTGTTGCCGATCGCGCTCGCCTTCGCCTTCATCGCCGACCTCAACCAGGCGATCACCTTCTCAATCCTGTCGGGCGTGCTGCAATACACCTTCATGAGCATAAACATCATGATGTTCCGCAAAAAGTGGCCGCTGGGCACGATCCGCCGCGGCTATACGCACCCGTTCCACCCGATCCCGGCGATCGTGCTGTTTTGCCTCTGCGTGGTGACCTTCTTTGCGATCTTCCTCGGCTACGGCACGCAGTTGATCGCCATGGTCGCCTTCTACTTCCTGATCTCGCTGTGGTTCCACTTCTACCGTTACCGCTATGTGCGCCGCGGCGACCAGTTCACCATGCCGTGGCCGAAGCCGCAGGGCTATTGACAGGAGAGGGCCTGCCGGTCTGGGCGGGCATGGCGTGACGAGGTGTCTGACGTGACGACAGCATTGCTGGCCGGGGCGGTCGCCGTGGCTCTCGTCCTGCACCTCGCCTGGCATACGCGCGCCAGCCGCAAAAAGGCCAAGGCTGATCTTGCAGCCGAGGCAGCCAGCATCCGGACCGTCATCACAGATGCCGTTGATGTCTCCGATGGCACAGCCGGCGTTGTCACCTGGGCCGGCACATGGAACGGACAGCGCGTGCAGCTGCGCACCATCGTCGACACGCTGGCAACGCGAAAGCTGCCGGCGCGATGGTTGAGTGTCACGATCACAGAGCCGGTTGCGGTGCCGGCGACCTTCGACATGATGATGCGGCCGGGCTCGCCGACGACCTTCTCCAATTTCGATCATCTTCAGCATACGCTGCCGAAGGCTCCGGGATTTCCGGCTGAAGCCGTGCTGCGAACCGACCTCAGGGCGGCGCGCTTTCCGCAGAACCTGATCGCCAGCCATCTCGACATCTTTGCCGAAGGCCGCGCCAAGGAACTCTTGATCACCCCGAACGGCGTGCGCATCGTCTGGCTGCTGGCCGAGGCCGAGCGGGCGCGCTACGGCGTGTTCCGGCAGGCCGCATTCGGCGGCGCAAGGCTGGATCCAACGCTGGTCGAGAGACTGCTGACCTCGGCCTCAGTGCTGCGCGATGCCATCAACCGACAGGAAAGGCAGGTCGCATGAGCGCACCCGCACCGACAAACCCGTATCTGGTGCTCGGCGCTGCCATCGTCTTACCGGCCAGCGGCCACGTCATTCTGGGCGTGCCCGTGCGCGGCCTGCAGTTCCTGTTCTTCATGGTGATCCTCGCCTGGGTGACGGCCAAGATCGCGCCGGCCGATGCCAGCTTCGTCGGCCGCCACGCCGGCGGCTTCCTGATCTATGCGCTGTCGATCCTCGATGCCTACAGAATAGCCCGCATCCGCACCGCCACATGGATTCACAGCGCCCGCGACGGCGGCGATAGTTCACAAGGCCGCATCGAGCCGGATACGTAACTACAGGAATATTTTTTTCATACGATTGAATTCGCACGACGCATTCGATACATCATCGTCTAGTGGTAACGTCGGGAGGCTGACATGTGTGGAATCGTCGGACTTTTTCTGAAAGACAAGTCGCTTGAGCCGCAGCTCGGCTCGATGCTGTCGCAGATGCTGATATCGCTCAGCGATCGCGGCCCCGACAGCGCCGGCATTGCCATCTATGGCGCGCCTTCCAGGAATGAAGCCAAGATCACCATCCAGTCCGCGAAGCCCGAGCGCGATTTCCGCGGCCTCGACGCCGAACTCGCAAAGGCCATCGGCGCGCCGGTGAGCATAGCGGTGAAGTCCACCCATGCAGTGTTGAGAACCGCGCCCGACAAGGTCGATGCCGCGCGCGAAGCGCTGCAGTCAATCCGCCCCGACGTGCGCATCATGGGCGCCGGCGAAGCGGTGGAAATCTACAAGGAAGTCGGTCTGCCGGAAGCGGTCGTCGACCGCTTCGACGTCCGCTCGATGACCGGCACGCATGGCATCGGCCATACCCGCATGGCGACGGAATCGGCCGTCACCACTATGGGCGCGCATCCGTTCTCGACCGGCGCCGACCAGTGCCTGGTGCACAATGGCTCGCTGTCCAACCACAACAATGTGCGGCGTGAGCTGGTGCGGGAGGGCATGAAATTCGAGACCGAGAACGACACCGAGGTCGCCGCCGCCTATCTCTCCTCGCAGATGGCGCATGGCAAGAACCTCGGCGAGGCGCTGGAAGGCACGCTGTCCGACCTCGACGGCTTCTTCACCTTCGTCGTCGGCACCAAGAACGGTTTCGGCGTGGTGCGCGATCCGATCGCCTGCAAGCCCGCCGTCATGGCCGAGACCGACCAGTATGTCGCCTTTGGCTCGGAATATCGGGCGCTGACCAAGCTGCCCGGCATAGACAATGCGAGGGTCTGGGAGCCGGAACCCGCAACCGTCTATTTCTGGGAGCATTGAGCCCATGCCGGCAACCAAACTTTCGAAGGCGGCGCAAGACCAGGCGTCCCGGGTCTTCGATCTTGATGTGTCGTCGCTGCGCGAGCTCAACCAGGCGCTTCACAATCTGACGCCCGGCTCCAACGAAACGGCGTGGGAAGTGCTGCACCCGAAGGGCAGCCATTCGGTTGCGGTCGGCGTCGACCAGCCTGTCAGCATCGATGTGCGCGGCAGCGTCGGCTACTACTGCGCCGGGATGAATGACGGCGCTGCCATCACCGTGCACGGCTCGGCCGGACCTGGCGTCGGCGAAAACATGATGTCGGGCTCGATCGTCATCAAGGGCGACGCCAGCCAGTATGCCGGCGCCACCGGCAAGGGCGGGCTGCTCGTCATCGAGGGCAACGCCTCGTCGCGCTGCGGCATCTCGATGAAGGGCATCGACATCGTCGTGCACGGCAATATCGGCCACATGTCGGCCTTCATGGCGCAGTCCGGCAATCTGGTGGTGCTGGGCGATGCCGGCGACGCACTTGGCGATTCCATCTACGAAGCGCGGCTGTTCGTGCGCGGCAAGGTCGAAAGCCTGGGCGCCGACTGCATCGCCAAGGAGATGCGGCCCGAGCATATCGAACTGCTGCAGGGACTGCTCGACCGCGCCGGCGTCACCGGCGTCAAGCCGTCGGAATTCAAGCGCTACGGCTCGGCGCGCACGCTCTACAATTTCAATATCGACAACGCCGACGCGTATTGAGGCAGCATGACCTACAAGAACCCGCCGACGACGCCGCGCAAATCCGCGACCTTCGACGACTACACGCTTTCCGAAATCCGCCGCGCCGCGGCGACCGGCATCTATGACATCAGGGGCGCCGGGGCCAAGCGCAAGCTGCCGCATTTCGACGACCTTTTGTTCCTCGGCGCCTCGATCTCGCGCTATCCGCTGGAAGGCTATCGCGAGCGGTGCGACACGTCGGTCGTGCTGGGCTCGCGCTATGCCAAGAAGCCGATCGAGCTGAAAATCCCGATCACCGTTGCCGGCATGAGCTTCGGGTCGCTGTCCGGCCCGGCCAAGGAAGCGCTCGGCCGTGGCGCTACGCTCTCAGGCACGTCGACCACCACGGGCGACGGCGGCATGACCGAGGAAGAGCGCGGCCATTCCAAGCAACTGGTCTACCAGTACCTGCCGTCACGCTACGGCATGAACCCCAGGGATTTGCGCCGTGCCGACGCCATCGAAGTCGTTGTCGGCCAGGGCGCCAAGCCCGGCGGCGGCGGCATGCTGTTGGGACAAAAGATTTCCGACCGCGTCGCCGAAATGCGCACGCTGCCGAAGGGCATCGACCAGCGCTCGGCCTCACGCCATCCCGACTGGACCGGGCCGGACGATCTCGAGATCAAGATCCTCGAGCTGCGCGAGATCACCGACTGGGAAAAGCCGATCTACGTCAAGGTCGGCGGCGCCCGCCCCTATTACGACACAGCACTTGCGGTGAAGGCCGGCGCCGATGTCGTCGTCGTCGACGGCATGCAGGGCGGCACGGCGGCCACCCAGGAAGTATTCATCGAAAATGTCGGCCAGCCGACGCTTGCCTGCATCAGGCCGGCGGTGCAGGCGCTGCAGGATCTCGGCATGCACCGCAAGGTGCAGCTGATCGTGTCGGGCGGCATCCGCAATGGCGCCGACGTCGCCAAGGCGCTGGCGCTCGGCGTCGACGCGGTGTCGATCGGCACGGCAGCGCTCGTCGCGCTCGGCGACAACGACCCGCGCTGGGAGGCCGAATACAATGCGCTCGGCACCACCGCCGGCGCCTATGACGACTGGCACGAGGGTCGCGACCCCGCGGGCATCACCACGCAGGACCCCGAACTGATGAAGCGGGTCGATCCGATCGCCGCCGGACGGCGGCTGGCGAACTACCTCAAGGTGATAACGCTGGAGGCGCAGACCATTGCGCGTGCCTGCGGCAAGAACAGCCTGCACAATCTCGAGCCCGAGGATCTCGTAGCCCTCACCATCGAAGCCGCCGCCATGGCTGGCGTGCCGCTGGCCGGCACCAACTGGATACCGGGGAAAAACGGCTTCTAAAAAACACATCAAAATAAGCGAGGAACTATAATGGGGAACGATCTCGCCGCATTCGCCAAAGAGAACGGCGTCAAATATTTCATGATTTCCTACACCGACCTGTTCGGCGGCCAGCGCGCCAAGCTGGTGCCGGCGCAGGCGATCGCCGACATGCAGAAGGACGGCGCCGGCTTCGCCGGTTTCGCCACCTGGCTCGACCTCACGCCGGCGCATCCTGATATGCTGGCGGTGCCGGATCCGGATTCGGTGATCCAGCTGCCGTGGAAGCCCGATGTCGCCTGGGTCGCCGCCAACTGCATCATGGACGACAAGGAAGTCGAGCAGGCGCCGCGCAACACGCTGCGCCGGCTGATCGCGGAAGCCGCCACTGACGGCATGCATGTCAAGACTGGCGTCGAGGCAGAGTTCTTCCTGATCTCGCCGGACGGCAGCGTCATCTCCGACAAATACGACACGGCTTCAAAACCCTGCTACGACCAGCAAGCGGTGATGCGCCGCTACGATGTCATCGCCGAGATTTGCGACCACATGTTGGCGCTGGGCTGGAGCCCCTACCAGAACGACCATGAGGACGCCAACGGCCAGTTCGAGATGAACTGGGCTTTCGACGATGTGCTCGCCACCGCCGACAAGCACTCCTTCTTCAAGTTCATGGTCAAGTCGGTGGCCGAGAAACACGGCCTGCGCGCGACCTTCATGCCAAAGCCTTTCCAGGGCCTGACCGGCAATGGCTGCCACGCCCATATTTCGGTCTGGGACAAGGCCGGCAAGGTCAACGTCTTTGCCGATAACGCGATGGAACTCGGCCTGTCGGCCAAGGGCAAGAATTTCCTCGGCGGCATCATGAAACATGCCTCGGCGCTGGCCGCCATCACCAACCCGACGGTGAACTCCTACAAACGCATCAACGCGCCGCGCACCATTTCGGGCGCCACCTGGGCGCCGAACACGGTGACCTGGACCGGAAACAACCGCACTCACATGGTGCGCGTGCCCGGCCCCGGCCGCTTCGAGCTGCGGTTGCCGGACGGCGCCGCAAACCCTTATCTGCTGCAGGCCGTCATCATTGCCGCCGGTCTCGACGGCATCCGCTCCAAGGCCGATCCCGGCAAGCGCTACGACATCGACATGTACCAGAACGGTCACACTGTGAAGGGCGCGCCGAAGCTGCCGCTCAACCTGCTCGACGCGCTTCGCGAATACGACAAGGACAAATCGCTCAAGGCGGCGCTGGGTGAGGAATTCTCGTCGGCTTATCTAAAGCTGAAGCAACAGGAATGGAATTCCTATGCTTCGCACTTCACGCAATGGGAGCGCGACCACACGCTGGACATATAATCGTCCTAGCGGTGCGAGCGACCTCGGAATGACCTGATGAAATATTCGATCTTCTCGCTCGCCCGTGCTGCCCTTTCCGGCCACAAGAACTGGCAGCGCACCTGGCGCGATGCGGCGCCCAAGGACCACTACGATGTTGTGATCATCGGCGGCGGCGGCCATGGGCTCGCCACCGCCTGGTTCCTCGCCAGCGAGTTCGGCATCAGAAACGTCGCCGTGCTGGAAAAGGGCTGGATCGGCTCCGGCAATGCCGGCCGCAACACCACCATCATCCGTTCCAATTACGGCCTGCCCGGCAATACCGGCTTCTACGAGCTTTCGATGAAGCTTTGGGAGCGGATGGAGCAGGACCTCAACTATAACGCCATGGTCAGCCAGCGCGGCGTCCTCAACCTCTATCATTCCGATGCGCAGCGCGACGCTTATGCGCGGCGCGGCAACACCATGCGCATCAATGGCATCGATGCCGAACTGCTCGACCAGGCGGCGCTGAAGAAGATGCTGCCGTTCCTGAATTTCGACCATGCGCGCTTTCCCGTGCAGGGCGGCCTCCTGCAGCGCCGCGGCGGCACCGCGCGGCATGACGCGGTGGTCTGGGGCTATGCCCATGCGGCGAGCGAACTCGGCGTCGACATCATCCAGAACTGCGAGGTCACCGGCTTTGTCCGGGACGGCAACGGCAAGGTGACTGGCGTCGAGACGTCGCGCGGCAAGATCGGCGCCGGCAAGGTCGGCATGGCAGTCGCCGGGTCATCGTCGCGTGTCGCAGCGATGGCGGGCATGCGCCTGCCGATCGAAAGCCATGTGCTGCAAGCTTTCGTCTCGGAGGCGATCAAGCCGCTCATCCCCGGCGTCATGACCTTCGGCGCCGGGCATTTCTATGTCAGCCAGTCGGACAAGGGCGGGCTGGTCTTCGGCGGCGACATCGATGGCTACAATTCCTACGCCCAGCGCGGCAATTTGCCTGTCATGGAAGATGTCTGCGAAGGCGGCATGGCGCTGATCCCGATGATCGGCCGCGTGCGGCTTCTGCGCCAGTGGGGCGGTATCATGGACATGTCGATGGATGGCTCGCCGATCATCGACAAGACACCGGTCGACGGGCTCTACCTCAACGCCGGCTGGTGTTATGGCGGCTTCAAGGCGACGCCCGGTTCCGGCTTCGTCTTTGCCCATCTTCTGGCGCGTGACGAAACGCACAAGGAGGCGGCGCTGTTTCGGCTCGACCGCTTCCAGCGCGGCGCCATGATCGACGAAAAGGGCCAAGGCGCCCAACCGAACCTGCATTGAGGCGGCCGGAACAAGATGCGTATCACCTGTCCTTTCTGCGGCGAACGCGAACTCGGCGAGTTCAGCTATCTCGGCGATGCCAAGCCTGTACGGCCGGCGGCGGATGCCGGCGAAGATGCCGTCTACGACTATGTCTATCTGCGCGACAACATCGCCGGCGTGATGGCAGAGAACTGGTATCACGGCGGTGGCTGCCGGGCCTGGCTGAAGGTCACCCGCAACACGCTGACGCACGAGATCTCGGCGGTGGAACCGGCGGCGGGGGCTGGTGCGAGCCAGGTGGAGACATGAGCTATTCTGTCGAGACCACAGCCGTCGCGAAAAGCGCCAGCCCCCTACCTCCCCCTTGTGGGGAGGTAGGACCGCAGGTCCGGGTGGGGGGTGCCGCACCCCCACCCCGCTGCTGCGCAGCGACCCTCCCCACAAGGGGGAGGGTAAGGGGCGGCGCCATCCTTCGCCATGACACCATATGGATCAGAGGCTGGACATCGTGACCTCTCATCGTCTCTCATCCGGCGGTCTCATCGACCGTTCCACCCCCCTCACCTTCCGCTTCGACGGCATGACATTTTCCGGCTTCCAGGGCGACACGCTGGCGTCGGCGCTGGTCGCCAATGGCGTCAAGCTGGTCGGCCGCTCGTTCAAATACCATCGTCCGCGCGGCATTCTGACTGCGGGCTCGGAAGAACCCAACGCGCTGGTCGAACTGCGCACCGGCGCACGGCGCGAGGCCAACACCAAGGCCACGACGGCCGAACTCTATGAAGGCCTCGAAGCGGCCAGCCAGAACCGCTGGCCGTCGCTGCGCCACGATGTGATGTCGGTGAACCAGCTGTTCGCACCGATCTTCGTCGCCGGCTTCTACTACAAAACCTTCATGTGGCCGGCAAAATTCTGGGAAATGGTCTACGAGCCGGCGATCCGACGCGCCGCGGGTCTGGGTCGCGCGGCGGTCACCCCCGATCCGGATCACTACGACAAGGCCTGGGCGCATTGCGATGTGGTGATCGCCGGCTCTGGTCCGGCCGGTCTCGCCGCCGCACTCGCTGCAGGCCGCAGCGGTGCGCGCGTCATCCTGTGCGAAGAAGATTTTGCGCCCGGCGGCCGTCTGTTGTCGGATGGCGGCACGATCGACGGTCTGCCGGCCGCGGAGTGGCTGTCGCGCACACTGGCCGAGCTCAGCTCGATGCCGGATGTCCGCATCATGACCCGCACGACCCTGTTCGGCGTCTATGACGGCGGTACCTATGGCGCGATCGAGCGGGTCAACGATCATCTGCCGGTACCGCCCGAGCATCAGGTGCGCCAGCGCCTGTGGCGCATCGTGGCCAAGCGCTGCGTCGTCGCCGCCGGCGCGATTGAGCGTCCCATCGTCTTTGCCGGCAATGACACGCCCGGCGTGATGATGGCGTCCGCCATCCGCACCTACGTCACACGTTATGCGGCGACGCCGGCAAAGCGGATCGCGCTGTTCACCAACAATGAGGATGGCTGGCGCACGGTCGAGACGGCACTCGGCGCCGGGCTGCAGATCGCGGCGGTGATCGACACGCGGCCTGACGTCTCGCCTGCCCATCGTTCTCTCGCTTCCATGAACGGCTTCACCGTGCTGCATGGTTCGGTCAGCGGCGTCGACGGCGGCAAGGACGGCGTAAGAAAAATAGCGGTGTCGCTGACCGGCGGCGCGCGCGCCGAGGTCGAGGCCGACGGGCTTGCCGTTTCCGGCGGCTGGAATCCGGCGGTCGGGCTCACCTCTTACCATCGCGGCCGGCCGAAATGGCGAGACGACATCGCCGCCTTCGTGCCGGACGGCGCGCCGCCCGGTATGGTCGCCGCAGGTGCGGCTAACGGCGACTTCGGGCTAGGCGCCTGCCTGCGCGCAGGTTTCGAGGCCGGCGCCGCAGCGGCGCGGGACGCCAGCCGGATCGGCAATGCGGGATCGGCACCGGTCGCCGACGACGAGGCGTTCTCGCTGACCCCGCTCTGGCATGTCGCTGGCAAAGGCAAGGCTTTCGTCGACCAGCAGCATGATGTCACCGCGTCCGACATCGAGCTGGCGCAGCGCGAGGGTTTTGAATCGGTCGAGCACCTGAAGCGCTACACCACGCTCGGCATGGCGACCGACCAGGGCAAGACGTCCAACGTCGCCGGCCTCGCCATCATGGCGGCGGTGTCGGGCAAATCCATTCCCGAGACCGGCACGACCATCTATCGCCCGCCGTACGTGCCGGTCGCCATCGGCGCCTTTGCCGGCCACCATCGCGACGAAAATTTCCATGCGACGCGGCTGACGCCGTCGCATCACTGGGCGGCCGAACAAGGCGCGATCTTTGTCGACACCGGCCTGTGGAAGCGCGCGCAATGGTATCCGCGCGCGGGCGAGAAGGACTGGCTCGAATCGGTCACCCGCGAGGTCAAGGCGGTGCGCGGCGGCGTCGGCTTCTGCGATGTGTCGACGCTGGGCAAGATCGATGTGCACGGCCCCGATGCCGGCGCTTTCCTCGACCGCGTCTACATCAACACCTTCTCAAACCTTGCCGTGGGAAAAGCCCGCTACGGGCTGATGCTGCGCGAGGACGGCCTCGTCTATGATGACGGCACGACCTCGCGGCTGGCCGATGACCACTATTTCCTCACCACGACCACGGCGAAGGCCGGGCTGGTGATGCAGCATCTCGAATTCTGCCGGCAGGTGCTATTCCCCGAACTCGACGTGCAACTGACCTCGGTCTCCGACCAGTGGGCGCAATTCTCGATTGCCGGGCCAAGGACGCGAGACCTGTTGAAGGAAATCGTCGACCCTGCCGAGGACCTTTCGAACGAAGGTTTTCCATTCATGGGCGTGCGCGAAGTCGCTTTGCGCGGCGGCATCAAGGCGCGGCTGTTCCGCATCTCCTTCTCCGGCGAGATGGCGTTCGAGATTTCGGTGCCGGCGCGTTACGGTGAAGCGATGGCACGCAATTTGATGCTGGCGGGAAAACCGTTCGGCGTGACGCCGTATGGCACAGAAGCCCTCGGCGTCATGCGCGTTGAAAAGGGCCATGTCGCCGGACCGGAACTGAGCGGCACGACGACCGCCGCCGATCTCGGCCTCGGCAAGATGATGTCGACCAAGAAGGATTTCATCGGTCGCGTCATGGCCGGCCGCGAGGCGCTGGTGGCGCCGGACCGGCAGGTCGTGGTCGGCATCAAGCCGGTCGACAAGGCGCGCCGCCTGCGCTCCGGCGCGCACATCATCCCGAAGGGCCAGACGCCCGGGCCTGATAACGACCAGGGCTACGTCACCTCGGTCTGCTTCTCGCCGACGCTCGACCAGTGGATCGGTCTCGGCCTTGTCGAGCGCGGCCGCGAACGCATCGGCGAGATCGTCCACGCGCATGATCCGCTGCGCGGTGAAGACTACGATGTCGAACTCTGCAATCCCGTCTTCTACGATCCCGATGGAGGGCGCCAGCGTGGCTGATTTTTCCTGGGATGTTCGCAGCCCGCTCGAGCGCGCGCTCGCTCCTGGCGCTTACGGCGTGCAAGGCGATGCCGGTGTGTCGTTGACCGAGATCCGCAATTTCGACCTCGTCCAGGTGATGGCACGGCGCGGCAAGGCGGGTGATTTGGCCGAGGCCGCGAACGCTCGTTTCGGCGTCGCGGCTCCGGAAACGCCGAAGGCGGTTGGCACCGCGGATGCGACGCTGATCTGGTCGGGACCGGATCAGTTTTTTGTCCTGTCGAAGGGTGGCAGGACTGAGGTACTCGCTCAGACCTTTGCATCTTCCGCTTCGCTATCCGACCAATCGCATGCACGCGTGCTGATCAGCATCTGCGGCCTCAAGGCGCGCGCCATGCTGGCGAAACTGTCGTCGATTGATTTGCATCCCGATGCGTTTCCGGTTGGCGCTGCTGCCACGACCTCGATGGATCACACCAGCGTCACCCTCTGGCGTGGTGGTGACAAGGCGGATGGGCAGGCGGTGTTCAACCTCCTGGTGTTTGCGACGTTTGCCGAAAGTCTGTGGCACACGATGTTGGATTCGGCTGCGGAGTATGGCGTGGCTATCGAGCATTCCGAGGAGCTTTAGCTCGATAGTTTCAGATGTTGGCGCCGCCCCTCATTGCCCTGCCGGGCATTTCTCCCGGTATAGTGACGGGGAGAAAGAAGCTGGCCGCAGCCTCGGCGCTCATCCTGCAACGTTGGCGATTGGCGAAGCCGGCGACGACAGCGTCCTTCGCCCCGTTTACGAGGAGAAGATGGCGGCAGCCAGATGAGGGGCAGCGCTGACGTTCGGAAGATAGGGCTGATCGGCAAGGTTCGGCCTTAGCGACCGCGGCGAGAACGCCACCCTCCACCTTGCCAAACCCAACCGCGCTGCTATTCTTGCTGCTAAAATAATTTTACACACAGGCAAACTTGTTTCTCGAACCGCAAGGCTGAGATGAGCCAGTCGCCCTACCCCTCTGTCGCAGCCGGACCGCCGCGGCCGAGCCTCATCCTGAGGCCCGGCCAGATCGCGCTGCCGCCGGGCATGGAGCGCCATACTATCCTGGGGAATGGCGCGGTGCTGATCGAGGTCGAGGCCGGCGATACGTTCACCGTGCGCAATGTCGAGGGCGGGCAGGCTTGCGAGTTGCTGGCCTGGGACAGGACCGGCGCCACCGATCCTTCCATCCTCGGCGAAAAGTCCAACAGCAATGCCGCCGGGATCAAGGCGCTTCTGGCCGAGGGCGATGACAGCCTGGCTTCCGTCCGTCGTGGCCTTGAGCGCCGCCAGGTGCAGCTCGACGAGCCCAAGGCGGTGCGTGTGTTCGGCGGCGCAACGCCTGCCGGCACCGAGCAGGCATTCACGGTCAGGCGCGACGGCGCGATGCTGATTGCCGCACCCGGCGGGCCGATGCTCGTCGACAGCCATGATACGGCAACGCCGCTCACCGTCATGGTGCGCCGCGCCACCGTGCGCCTGAAGACAAAGTCGCAGCTGGCCGATCCGCTTGCCGATCCGGTGCTCGATCTGCGCGTCCATTCGGCGACAGCCGAATCCTATTTCGTCAAGGCGGGCGACTACCTGCAGATCATCGATGTCGACGGCCGCCAGTGCACCGATTTCCAGTGCTTCTCGGCGCGCAAGCTGGACAAGGGGCTGGACCATCCGCTCGACGTAACGACCACGCGCACGCTGATGGGGTCGAGCTACCCGATGCCCGGCCTTCACTCGAAATATTACGACCAGGACATGGAGCCGTTGGTCGAGGTTATCCAGGACACATGCGGCCGGCATGACGCGTTCGCGCTGGCGTGTGCCGCCAAATATTACGACGACATCGGCTATCCCGGCCACACCAACTGCTCGGAGAATTTCAACCGCGCGCTGGCCGACAAGGGTGTCACCCCACGTGCCGGCTGGATGGCGATCAACTTCTTCTTCAACACGGCGATCGACGCCCATGGCGTCATGGTGTCGGATGAGCCGTGGTCGCGCGCCGGCGACTATGTCCTGCTCAGGGCGCTCACCGACATCGTCTGCGTCTCCTCCGCCTGTCCCGACGACACGACACCGGCCAATGGCTGGAACCCGACCGACATCCATGTGCGAACCTATTCCGGCCAACACAAATTCTCGCGAGCGATCGCCAGACGCATGACGCCCGATTCGGAACCGAAAATGACCCGCGAGACCGCCTTCCATTCAAGCTTCGCCAAGCACACCCGCAACTTCGTGGAATACCGGGGTTATTGGCTGGCCAATTCCTTCGCCAAGGAAGGCGCCATCGCCGAATACTGGGCCTGCCGGCAGGATGCCGTGATCATGGACCTGTCGCCGTTGCGCAAGTTCGAGGTCACCGGCCCGGATTCCGAGGCGCTGCTGCAATACACGCTGACCCGCGACGTCAAGAAGCTCGGCGTCGGCCAGGTCGTCTATTCCGCCATGTGCTACGAGCATGGCGGCATGATCGACGACGGCACGCTGCTGCGGCTCGGCAAGGACAATTTCCGTTGGGTCGGCGGCGACGACCTGTCCGGCGAATGGCTGCGCGACACCGCGAAAAAGCTTGGCCTCAACGTGCTGGTGCGTTCCTCCACCGATCAGATGCACAATGTCGCTGTCCAAGGGCCGAAGAGCCGTGACATTTTGCGAGAGGTGGTCTGGACCTCGCCGCTGCAACCGTCGATCGACGAACTCGAATGGTTCCGCTTCGCTGTCGCGCGCATCGGCGGCGGCAATGGCATTCCGGTCGTGGTGTCGCGCACCGGTTATACCGGCGAGCTCGGCTACGAAATCTGGTGCCACCCACGCGACGCCGAAAAAGTGTTCGATGCCATCTGGGAGGCCGGCCAGCCGCACGGGCTGAAGCCGATGGGCCTGCAGGCACTCGACATGGTGCGCATCGAAGCCGGGCTGATCTTCGCCGGTTACGAATTCTCCGACCAGACCGACCCGTTCGAGGCGGGCATTGGCTTCACCGTACCGTTGAAGGCCAAGACCGACGATTTCATCGGCCGCGAGGCTCTGATAAGGCGCAAGGAACATCCGCAGCACAAGCTCGTTGGCCTCGACATCGACAGCAATGTCGCCGTCGGCCATGGGGATTGCGTCCATATCGGCCGCGCCCAGATCGGTGTCGTCACCTCGGGCATGCGCTCGCCGGTGCTGAACAAAAACATCGCTCTGGCGAGGCTTGACGTCACCCACGCGGCAATCGGCACAGAGGTGGAGATCGGCAAGCTCGACGGTCATGCCAAGCGGCTGCCGGCGCGCGTCGTGGCCTTCGCCCACTACGATCCGCAAAAGACCAGGCCGCGATCCTGAGGGTTGCACCCCCGGCCCTTCGCAGGCTCAGGGCGTTCGAAGCTCGAAAGCAATTGGCTTTCCGTCCGCTACCGCGGACCGCTTCTCACCCCACAAGGGGAGAAGGACAAAGCGAGCGTTTCGCAACCGTGATGTGCACGACGCCACAAATCACTTGACGTGAAAGCGCGCCGGATCAATCTTCACTGTTAAGAAAAAAATACGACTGAGTGGAAACACTGGAGTCGTGCGGTCATGTACCGGGGAACAAGCTTCGCGAAGCCGAGGCATCACCGGCCGGGAACACAAAATGGGGAATTCAGACAGATGAGCACGATTACCACTGCCCTGGAGCAGCCCGCTGAAGGCAAGCTGCTCCGCAACATCGACTGGCGCGGCGCCTTCTGGGTGGCGAGCGGCGTTCCTGCCCTTGTCCTGTTTTCGATCGGCGGCATTGCCGGAACGACGGGAACGCTGGCCTTCGGGATCTGGATCGCTTCCATGATCATGGGCTTCCTGCAATCCTTCACCTATGCCGAGATCGCCGGCCTGTTCCCGAACAAGTCGGGCGGCGCCTCGATCTACGGCGCCACCGCCTGGCTGCGTTATTCCAAGTTCATCGCGCCGCTGTCGGTGTGGTGCAACTGGTTCGCCTGGTCGCCGGTGCTGTCGCTGGGCTGCTCGATCGCCGCCGCCTATATTCTCAACGCGCTGGCGCCGGTGCCGCTGTTCACCGAGGCGTCGCCGGACGTCGTCGCCTATATCGCGGCGCATGCCGGAACGGTGCCTGCCGACGCCATCGCCGCCGTGACCGCGGCGGCCACGCCGGCGATCCGCAACTGGACGCTGTTCAGCCACACGCTAGGTCCTGTCTCCTTCACCCTCAATGCCACTTTCTTCATCGGCGCGGTGCTGATGCTGATCATCTTCTCGATCCAGCATCGCGGCATTCTCGGCACCGCCAATGTGCAGAAGTATATCGGCCTCCTGGTCATCATCCCGATGCTGATCGTCGGTGTCGTGCCGATCGTCACCGGCCAGATCAACTGGGCGAACTTTTCGCCGCTGGTGCCGCTGGCGGCGGCTTACGCGCCGGAGCCCGGCTCGTGGAACATTGCCGGCTGGACGCTGGTGCTGGGCGGCATGTTCATCGCCGCATGGTCGACCTATGGTTTTGAGACCGCCGTCTGCTACACATCGGAGTTCAAGAACCCGGGCACCGACACGTTCAAGGCGATTTTCTATTCCGGCCTGCTCTGCATGCTTCTGTTCATCCTGGTGCCCTTCACCTTCCAGGGCGTGCTGGGCCTCAACGGCATGCTGGCGACGCCGATCGTCGACGGCTCGGGTGTCGCCGATGCACTGGCCGGCATGGTCGGGGGTGGCGCATTGATCCACAGCCTCTTGGTGATGCTGATGATCCTGGCGCTGGTGCTGTGCATCATGACGGCAATGGCCGGCTCGTCGCGCACGCTCTACCAGGGCTCGGTCGATGGCTGGCTGCCGCGCTATCTCAGCCACGTCAACGAGCATGGCGCGCCGACGCGCGCCATGTGGACCGATCTCGTCTTCAACCTGATCGTGCTGGCCATCGCCTCGGCCGACGCGACGAGCTTCTTCTTCATCCTCGCCGTGTCGAACTGCGGCTACATCATCTTCAACTTCCTCAACCTCAATGCCGGCTGGATCCACCGCATCGACAACGGCCACATCAACCGGCCTTGGAAGGCGCCGAGCTGGCTGCTCGGCCTCGGCGCCATCTTCGCCTATGTAAACGCCATCTTCATGGGCGCCGGCGCCAAGGTGTGGAACCCGATGGCGCTCTGGGCCGGCCTGATCACAGCCGCCTTGATCATCCCGGTGTTCTGCTACCGGCACTACGTCCAAGACAAGGGCAAGTTCCCCGACCACATGCTGGCCGACCTCGGCATGGCGGGCGCAGACCTCTCGGTCAAAAAGGCAGGCATGCTGCCCTACCTGACGCTGGTCGCCGGCCTGGTGGTGATGCTGCTCGCCAACTGGTACTTCGTCATCTGAAAGTGATGGCTTGAAAAGAATGGGCGCGCTTCGGCGCGCCCGTTTCTTTTTGTGGCAGACGTCAGCCGGCCTTGCGGATGACCGCTTCGGAGCCTTCGAAGAACCGGTTCGGCGGACGCTTCAGGCCGAGATTCTCGCGCAAGGTGGTGCCCTCATACTCGCGCCGGAAGAGCTTTCGCCGCTGCAGCTCGGGCACCACCTTCTCGGCGAAGTCGTCGAGCCCGGCAGGCAGATAGGGGAACATGACGTTGAAGCCGTCTGACCCCTCGGCAAGCAACCATTCCTCCATCGCGTCGGCGATGGTTTTAGGCGTGCCGACGAAGGCAAGGCCGGAATAGCCGCCGAGCCGCTGCGCCAGCTGGCGGACGGTCAAATTCTCCCGGCGCGCCAGCTCGATGACGCGCTCGCGGCCGCTCTTCGAGGCATTGGTCTCGGGGATTTCGGGCAAGGGCGCGTCGGGGTCGAAGGCCGACGCGTCATGGCCGAGCGCGATCGACAGCGAGGCAATGCCGCTCTCGTAATAGACCAGGCTGTCGAGCTTGGCGCGTTTGGCCTGTGCTTCCTCGACACTGTCGCCGACGATGACGAAGGCGCCGGGCAGGATCTTGATGTCGTCGCGCGAACGGCCGAGCTTCTCGGCCCGGCTTTTGACATCGGCAAAGAAGCGCTGCCCGGACGCCAGATCGGAATGGGCGGCGAAGATCACCTCCGCCGTTTCGGCTGCCAGCTGCCGCCCGGCCTCAGATGCGCCGGCCTGGACGATGACCGGCCAGCCCTGCACCGGCCGCGCAATGTTGAGCGGGCCGCGCACCGAGAGATGCTCACCCTTATGGTCGAGCACATGCAGCTTCGCGGGATCGAAATAGAGCCCGCTCTCGGCGTCGCGGATGAAGGCGTCGTCGGCAAAGCTGTCCCAGAGGCCGGTCACCACATCGTAGAATTCCCGCGCATTGTGATAGCGCTCGTCGTGCTCGACATGCTCGTCGAGGCCGAAGTTCAACGCGGCATCGGGATTGGATGTGGTGACGATGTTCCAGCCGGCGCGGCCGCCGCTGATATGGTCGAGCGAGGCGAAGCGGCGGGCAATGTGATAGGGCGCGTCGAAGGTCGTCGATGCGGTGGCGACAAGGCCGATATGGTCGGTGACGGCGGCAAGCGCCGACAGCAGCGTGAACGGCTCGAACGAGGTCACCGTGTGGCTGCGCCGTAGCGCCTCGATCGGCATGTTGAGAACGGCCAGATGGTCGGCCATGAAGAAGGCGTCGAACTTCGCCGCCTCAAGCGTCTGCGCGAAGCGCTTCAGATGGGCGAAGTTGAAGTTGGCATCGGGATATGAGCCGGGATAGCGCCAGGCCCCGGTGTGAAGACTGACCGGACGCATGAAGGCGCCGAGCCGCAATTGCTTATTGTTTACCATGGGATGATCACCTGATGCGAATGAGCGTTGCCGCTCCGATATGTAAGCAGGATCGGACGGCTTTGCCGTCCTGGGAAGGAATTCTGTTTTGCAAAACAGGCGCCGCGAAGCATTTTCATACAGGTGGCCGTTCAACCTATTTTGATGAACCCGCCTGGTGTTGAGATACTTGCCTGGGTGCTCGGTGCCACCGGCAAGGAGAAAGCCAGAACGCCGCACGTCAAGCGTACGGCGTTCCAGCATTTTCCAAGGAAGATCCTGTGCCCCAGCAGCGCCTACTCGGCGGCCAGCGCCAGTGGCGGCCTGTCATTGTCCTGCACCGCCTCATCAGCCGGCTTCCTGCCTTTCTTCGGCTCGCGGCCGAAGAACAGCGCGTAGCCTGCCGGCAGCACCAGGATGGTGAGTACGGTGGCGACGAGGATGCCGCCCATCATGGCGTAGGCGAGCGGTCCCCAGAACACCGCACGCGAGATTGGGATCAGCGCCAGCACCGCCGTCATCGCCGTCAGCACGATTGGCCGGAAACGGCGCACGGCCGAGCCGATGATGGCCTCCGATCGGTCCATCCCCCTGGCGATGTCCTGATCGATCTGGTCGACCAGGATGATCGAGTTGCGCATGATGATGCCGAGCAGCGCGATGACACCGAGGATGGCGACGAAGCCGAACGGCGCGCCGCTGATCAACAGAGCCGCCGCCGCACCGATGATGCCGAGCGGACCGGTGGCGAGCACGAGCATCGCCTTGCCGAAATGCTGCAGCTGGATCATCAGGAGCACGACGATGACGGCCAGCATGATCGGCGCCTTGGCGGCAATCGAGGCCTGGCTTTCGGCGGAATCTTCCGCACCGCCCTGGATCTCGATCTTGTAGCCGGGCGCCAGGCCGGCGCGCATGCCCTGCATGTCATTGTAGAGCTTGGTGACGACGTCGTTCGACTGCACGCCATCCGGCAGCGTGGCGCGCACCGAGATGGTCGGCAGGCGGTCGCGCCGCCATTCGACGCCCTGCTCGAGCACCGGCACCACCTTGGCCACCTGCGACAGCGGCACGAAGCCGCCGAAATCGGTCGGGATATAGACCGAGTCGACCGAGGACAGCAGGCTGCGGCTGGCGTCCGGTTCGCGGGCGACGATGGAAACCGTCTCCTCGCCATCACGGAAGTCATCGAGCGGCGCGCCGGACATCGCTGCCTGCAGCATCTGGCGGATGCGTTGCGAGGTGACGCCAAGCGCACGGGCGCGGTCCTGGTCGATGACCAGCTTCATCGCCGGTACCGGCTCCAGCCAGTCGTCATGGACGGCGCCGAGCAGCGGATTTTCGGCGAATTTCGCCTTCACCTGGTCGGCGATGCGGCGCACCTCCTGGCGGTCCGGACCCATGATGCGCATCTGCACCGGCCAGCCGGTCGGCGGGCCGAGGAACAGACGGTCGACCTTGGAACGGATCGAGGGGAAATCCTGCGCCAGGATTGAGCGCAGCTTGAGGATCAGCCGCTCGCGTGCCGGCTCGTCATTGGCCATCACCAGAAGCTGCGCATAGTTCGGATTGCGCAATTGCTGGTCGAGCGGCAGGAAGAAGCGCGGCGCGCCTTCGCCGATATAGGTGGCGATGAAGCGCTTGTCCTTGTCGTCCATCATCCGGGCTTCCAGCGCCTTGGCCTGCGTCTCGACTTCCTTGATCGAGGTTCCCTCAGGCAACCAGAGATCGACGAGGATTTCCGGCCGCGAGGATTGCGGGAAGAAGTTTTGTGGGATGAACTGGAACGCCCACAGGCTGGTGGCGAAGGTGACCAGCGTCATCACCAGAACGATGATGCGGTGGCGCACCGCCCAGCCGACCGTGGCGCGCAGCCGCCGGTAGAAGCCGGTGTCGAAGGCGTCATGATGGTTGCCGGCATGCTTGCGCTGCTTGAGGATCATGTAGCCCAGCCACGGCGTGAAATAGACGGCGACGAACCACGACACGACGAGCGCGATGCCGACGACATAGAACAGCGTGCGCACATATTCGCCTGCGGTCGAGGCGGCGAAGCCGACCGGGATGAAGCCGGCGATGGTGATCAGCGTGCCGCTCAGCATCGGGAAGGCGGTCGAGGAATAGGCGAAGCTCGCCGCCTCGATCTTGACCAGCCCCTCCTCCAGCTTGCGCTCCATCATCTCGACGACGATCATGGCGTCGTCGACCAACAGCCCGAGCGCGATGATCAGGGCGCCGAGCGAAATGCGCTGCAGATCGATGCCGAGCTCGTACATGATTGCGAAGGTGGCGGCCAGCACCAGCGGAATCGCAATGGCGATGACCAGGCCGGAACGCCAGCCGATCGACAGCAGCGAGACAGCAAGCACGATCAGCAGCGCCTCGCCGAGCGCCTCCATGAACTCGTTGACGGCGTCCTTGACAACCTCGGGCTGGTTGGAAATCTGGTCGACCGCAACGCCGTAGGGCAGCGCTTCCTCGAAGCGCTTGTAGGTCGCCTCGACATCCGTGCCGACGTCCCTGACGTTAAAACCCTTGGCCATGACGACGCCGACCTGGACGCTTTCGTGGCCGTTGAAGCGGTACTTGCGCTGATAGGGATCTTCGAGACCGGAACTCACGGTGGCAATATCGCCAAGACGTGTCACCTGACCACCGGCGCGCAGGCGCAATTCCCTGATGTCGGCAGCCCTGGTGACATCGCCCTCGACCGAGATGCGCACCGAGCGCAGGCCGGTGTCGACGGAGCCCGCCGGATCGACATTGTTCTGGCCCTTGATGGCGTTCTGCAGGTCGGTCAGCGTCAGGCCGCGTTCGGCCAGGGCCTTGGACGAGACGTCGATATAAAGCTTCTCCGGCTGGTCGCCGATGATGACGGCCTTCTCGACGCCCGGCGTCGTCAGCAGCATGTCGCGAGCCTGGGTGGCGAATTTCTTCAGCTCCGGATAGCTGTAGCCGTCGCCGCCGATCGAGTGCAGGGTGATGAAGGTGTCGCCGAACTCGTCGTTGAAATAGGGCCCGAGCAGGCCTTGCGGCAGGTCGCCGGCGATGTCGCCAACCTTCTTGCGCACCTGGTAGAAGGCGTCCTTCACCTCCTCTGCATTGGTGTCGCCCTTGATCTGGACGGTGATGATGGCGCTGCCGGCGCGGGTGTAGGAACGGACGAAGTCGAGGTGCGGCGTTTCCTGCAGCTTGCGCTCGATCTTGTTGACGACCTGGTCTTCCATCTCCTGGATCGAGGAGCCAGGCCAGATCGCCTGGACGACCATGACGCGGAAGGTGAAATCGGGGTCTTCCTTCTGGCCCATGCGCATCAGGCCGAGCGCGCCGGCAATGATGATCAGACCGAACAGGAAGCGCGCGATCGAGGGATGGCCGATGGCCCAGCGCGAAAGATTGAAAGGCTGCTTTTCAGTGCTGTCGGTGGTGGTCATCGGCGTCAGTCCAATTCGTTGATCGTGCGCGCATACGCTTTGCATGCAGCTAAAATATTCCGATGCTGGCTTCCGGGCGGCGAGGCTTTCCGAGCGGAGAGACACTCATCGCGGTGGGACGCGCGGATCGATGCGGGGGAACTCGATCTTGGCGTCTCGACCATCGGGCGCTCGCCGCCCGGAAACCCTGAATTCGCTTGCCCAGCCCTTTCGCCGAAGCGACGATCAAGCCGGCTTCATGCCTGCGGTCAGCGCAGGGCCTTTGCGGCATCGCCTTCCGCAGAGGCGGCCTGGACCGCATCGCCGGTCAGCTTGACCTTGAGATTCTCGGTCATGAACTGGGTGCCGGCGGCAACGACGACATCCCCCGGCTTGAGCCCGTCGGCGACGCTGACGCCGTCGGCGGTGAACTCCGCAACCTTGACCAGGCGCTCGTGCACCGTCTCGCCGGCGCGGTCGACGGTCCAGACAATCTTGCGACCATCCTTTTCCGCAAGCGCGCTGAGCGGGATCGACACCATCTCCTGCTTCTTGGCCACCGAGGCCTCGATGTTGGCGGTCATGCCGAGCAGCACGCGCGGGTCGTCGGGCAGCGAGACGCGGACGGCAAAGGTGCGCGACTGCTGGTCGGCGCTGCCGGCGACTTCACGCACTTTGCCGGAGAGCGCCAGCGCGTCATCGGACCAGAAGCTGGCCTTGACGTCCTTTCCCGGCTTGAAGGCGGCGATGTCCATTTCGGGAACCGCGATCAGCACTTCCTTTTCGCCGTCGACGGCAACGGTCATCACAGGCGTTCCGGCGCCGACCACCTGGCCGACATCGGCCGAGACCGCCGTGACGATGCCGTTCTCGCTCGCCTTGAGATCGGTGTAGACGACCTGGTTCTGCGCCTGGGCAAGGGTAGAGCGGGCGGCATCGCGCGTCGCTACCGCCTGGTTGTAGCTCAGCGTCGCCTGTTCGAGCTGCGACTTGGAGGTGAAGTTCTTGGCAAAAAGCTGTTCGGCGCGCTTGCGGGACAGATCGACCGTCTCGACCTGCCGCTCGGCGGCGTCGAGGCTGGCCTTGGCGCTCTTGACCGACAACTCATAGTCCGTGGGATCGATACGGGCTAGCACATCGCCTGTCGTCACATGCTGGCCGATGTCGACCAGACGCTCAGTGACCTTGCCCGAGATGCGAAAGCCGAGGTTCATTTCGGTACGGGCTCGCACCGAGCCGGAATAGGTGAGTTCGCGACTCTTTTCGGCCTGGCCGATCTCGACCACCTTGACCGGACGGATGATGTCCTGGACCTCGGTCTTCTCCTGGCTGCAGGCGGCGAGCCCGAGCGTGGCGACGATCAGGCCGGCGACCGGCAGCTTGCGGATGATGGAACTGGACAAAGACACTTTCGTACTCCCGACTGGAGATGAACGGTCGACACCGGCGCCCGGCGGGCGGCGGCTATTACTTCAGAGCCTTGATCGCGTAATCGATGAGATCGTCGGGCATCGCCCGATTGGTCTTGGCAAGGCACTGCGCCACCATTTGCGGGTGGCACAGAATGACGGTGGCTGCGCCGAAGCAGCGCGATGCGATGACCGGATCCTGGTCGGCAAACTCGCCGGCCTCGATGCCCTCGCGGATGACCTCGGCAAACAGGTCGTGAATGCTGTCGATATGCTTGTCGATGACGCCCCAGTCGCGCTCGAGCGCGACGATGACCATTTCGTGGACCTTCTGGTCGTCGAGCATGACTTCCAGCGTCATCTTGTACTGCGCATGCACGTAGCGGCGCAGCCGCTCCTCGGCGCTGATCGGCAACCGGGAAATCTCGTAGGCCATGTTGTAGCTGGCGAGGAGCATGCGGCCGCAGACGGCCTGGTGGATTTCGACCTTGGAGGCGAAGAAACGGTAGATATTGGCCGGCGACATGCCGAGTTCGCGGGCGATGTCGGCGACATTGGTCTTGCCGTAACCATAGTGCCGGAACAGGCGTTCGGCACAGTCGAGAATGCGGGTGACATTCTCCTGGCGGGTGGAGTCGGCCATTATGCTGGCGGCTTCGGACATGGCTCTCTGTCGATTTATGAGTGACGAATTTCAACTTTCGTCAGTCGTAAATCGAAAAGAGGGAAGTGTCAATGCGAATTCGACGTACGCGTATAATTTGGTGACAGAGGGTGTGCGCGAACTCGACCTTGCGCGTGCCGTTGCGCTCTGGAACTAAGATCCCTTCGCCATTTCCCGCAGCTGAAACTTCTGGATCTTCCCCGTCGATGTCTTCGGGATCTCGGCAAAAATCACCGCCTTCGGCACCTTGAAGCGGGCGAGCAGCGCGCGGCAGTGTTCGATGATCTCGGCCTCGCTTGCCACCTTGCCGGGCTTCAGCTCGACATAGGCGACCGGCACCTCGCCCCATTTGTCGTCTGCCTTGGCGACGACGCCGCAGGACGCCACGGACGGGTGTTTGTAGAGGGCTTCCTCGACCTCGATCGATGAAATGTTCTCGCCGCCGGAGATGATGATGTCCTTGGAGCGGTCCTTGAGCTGGATGTAGCCGTCGGGATGCATGACGCCGAGGTCGCCGGAGTGGAACCAGCCGCCGGCGAAAGCCTCGTCGGTCGCCTTCCTGTTCTTCAGATAGCCCTTCATGACGATGTTGCCGCGGAACATGACCTCGCCGATGGTCTCGCCGTCGGCCGGCGTCTTCTGCATCGTCTCCGCGTCCATCACCGTCAGGCCTTCGAGTGCGGCATAGCGCACGCCCTGCCTTGCCTTCTTCTGCGCCTTCGATCCCTTGTCTAGATCGTCCCAGGCGCCGTGCCATTCGTTGACGACCGCCGGGCCATAGGTCTCGGTCAGCCCGTAGAGATGGGTGACGGCAAAGCCGGCATCGGCCATGCCCGACAGCACCGCTTCCGGCGGAGGTGCTGCCGCCGTATTGAAGGTCACCGTCTGGGGGAACGTCCGCTTGTCCTCGTCCCTGGCGTTGATCAGCACCGACATGACGACCGGCGCACCGCACAGATGCGTCACGCCGTGGTCGGCGATGGCATCGTAGATCGGCTTCGGCCGCACCCAGCGCAGGCAGACATGGGTGCCGGCCTGGACCGCCATCGTCCACGGAAAGCACCAGCCATTGCAGTGGAACATTGGCAGCGTCCACAGATAGACGGCGTGCTTGGCCATGCCGGCATGGATGGTGTTGGTGTAAGCCATCAGGGCAGCGCCGCGATGGTGGTAGACGACGCCCTTCGGGTTGCCTGTCGTGCCTGAGGTGTAGTTGAGTGAGATGGCGTCCCATTCGTCGTCGGGCATCGACCAGGCGTAGCCCTCGTCACCGCCGGCGACGAACCCCTCATAGTCGATCGCGCCGATGCGCTCGCCCTTGAGATAGGGTGCATCGCTGGCATAGTCGGGATCGTCATAGTCGATGACCAGCGGCTTCACCTTGGCCAGTGCCAGTGCCTGTTTGACGACAGCGGAAAATTCGCGGTCGACGACGAGCACCTTGGTCTCGGCATGGTCGAACTGGAACGCGATGACGGCGGCATCGAGCCTTGTGTTGAGCGAATGCAGCACCGCTTTGGTCATCGGCACGCCGAAATGCGCCTCCAGCATCGGCGGCGTGTTCGACAGCATCACCGTGACGGTATCGCCCTTGCCGATGCCGCGCTTCGACAACGCCGAGGCGAGCTTCAGCGAGCGCTGCCAGAAGGTGCGATAGGTGATGCGCTGGCTGCCATGGATGATGGCGACATGATCGGGATAGGTGCTTGCCGCCCGCTCCAGATAGGTGAGCGGCGTCAGCGGCTGGTGGTTGGCGGCGTTCTTGCCGAGATCCTGCTCGTAGTGACTGCCCATCCCGTGCTCCCCGAATTTTCATTGTTGAGAACTTCTAACCCCAGGTTCCCGCCACGTCACCATCGGCGATTCCCGACCGGGCACATTTGGCGCAATGATCGTCCAGATTCGATGGCCAAAGAGGTATCGTGTACCCACGCCAATTTGACTTTTGTCGAGAGCCGTGAATAATGTCAGCCGAGGAGACGGCATGGCGATCCGACCGGCAGAACAGCTTATCCACAAGGCCGCATGGCTCTATTATGCCCATGGCCTGCGCCAGGACCAGGTCGCCAGCCAGCTTAACATCTCCCGCGCCTCGGTCGCCATGTATTTGCGCAAGGCGCGCGAGACCGGCATCGTCAACATCTCGACCTCGACGCAACTGTTCACCGACGACATGCTGGCGCGCCAGCTCGAGGACGCGCTCAAGCTTGATGCGGTGTGGATCGCGCCGGAGAATGCCTATGTCGTCGACCCTTCGACGGACGTTGCGGTGCTGGCGGCGAGTGTCTTTCTCGAACTGGTCAAGAAGGGCGACCGTATCGGCGTCGCCTGGGGCCGCACCGTCTACACCATCGCCGACGTCATGTCCTATGCCGACCTCCAGGACGTCACCGTTGTGCAGCTCTGCGGCAATCTCGGCGCGCCCTACTCCTACCGTCCCGACCAGTGCACGATGGAGATCGCCCGGCGGCTCAACGCCAAGGGCCTCAATTTCTACGCGCCGCTGGTGCTGACGACGGAATTGCTGGCGCATGGGCTGCGCGCCGAACCGGTGATCCGCGAACAACTGGCCGATATTGCAAACTGCGATCTGGCGCTCTATTCGGTCGGCACGGTCGATGGCGACAGCCATGTCGTCAAATGCGGCGCGCTCAGCCCCGGCGAGATGGGGCTGTTGCGAGAAGCGGGCGCCGCCGGAGTCGTTGCCGGCCAGATCATCGATGCCACCGGCAAGGCGCTCGACTGCAGCTACAACCGCCGCGTCATCTCGGCCTCGCTGTCGTCACTGCGCCAGATCGAAAAGCGGCTGATGGTGGTCCAGGAAGACAGCAAGTTCGAACCGCTGCTCGCAGCACTCGCCGGCGGACTCTGCACGCATCTGGTCGTCGGCGCCGGCATGGCGCGGCGGCTGCTCGAATATGCCGGAGCCAGCGCGGGGGCAAAAAAGGCTTCCTGACAAAACGAAATCCTTGCAGCGGCGCATTGTCATCAAGGCGTCGCGGCACTCCTGTTCACAGCAACATCAAAGACAGCAAAGCGGACATAGCGACATGAAGAACCTTTGGAATGACGACGACGCGGAAAGACTGGTGGGCGATTATGCGAAAAAGGGCGTGGCCCGCGACCTCGCGTTGCGCGTCTACACCACCCGGCTGCTCGGCGGCGAGCCGCGGCTGGTGCTGCATGGCGGCGGCAACACTTCCTGCAAGACCAAGGCCATAGACCTCGTCGGCGACGAATGGGACGTGCTGTGCGTCAAGGGCAGCGGCTGGGACATGGGTGTGATCGAGCCGCAAGGCCTGCCGGCGGTCAAGCTCGGCGCGCTGCTGAAGGCGCGTGCGCTGGCCAGCCTCGCCGACGAGGACATGGTGGCGCTGCAGCGGGCGAACCTCATCGACCCCGCCTCCCCCAATCCGTCGGTCGAGACGCTGCTGCACGCCTTCCTGCCGCATAAATTCGTCGACCACACGCATTCGACCGCGATCCTCGCCATCGTCGACCAGGCGGACAGCAAGCCGCTGATCAAGACCATGTTCGGCGACAAGATGGGATACGTGCCCTATATCAAGCCCGGCTTCGACCTCGCCAAGGTGGCCGCCGATGTCTACGACGCCGACCCCAGCGTCGAAGGCCTGATCCTCGACAAGCATGGCATCTTCACCTTCGGCGACGATGCCAGGCAGGCTTACGACCGGATGATCCACTATGTGAACGTGGCCGAGGACTATGTCGCCAAGCACGGCAAGCCGCAGCCGGCCAAGGTCACGCTGCCGGCAAAGCTGGCGACGCCCGCGGCAATCGCGCCCATGCTGCGCGGCGCGGTGGCGGTATCGCGTGGCGAAGGCCGCTTCGATCGCATGATCAGCGACTTCCGCACCTCGGATGCCATTGTCGATTTCATCAATTCGGCCGGCATCGCCGACTATGCCGCACGCGGTGTGTCGACGCCGGACCTGTCGATCCGCATCAAGACCGGGCCGATGGCAGTTCCGGCGCCAGACGCCGACAAGGCCGGCGACTACAAGGCCGTCATCAAGAGCCATGTCGAGGCCTTCGCCAGCGACTATCGCGCGTATTTCGAAACCAACGACGCGCTGGACGACGTCGAGCGCACCATGCTCGACCCGATGCCGCGGCTGACGCTGGTGCCGGGCCTCGGCATGTTCGGCCATGGCCGCACGCTGAAGGATGCGAAGATCGCATCTGATGTCGGCGAGATGTGGATCGAGGCGGTGCGCGGCGCCGAGGCCGTCGGCAGCTTCCATCCTCTATCGAAGGCCGACCTCTTCCCGCTGGAGTACTGGTCGCTTGAGCAGGCCAAGCTCGCCTCCAACAAGCCGAAGCCGCTGACCGGCCAGGTGGTGCTGATCACTGGCGGCGCCGGCGCGATCGGTGCTGCGACGGCAAAACTGTTCGCCGCCAATGGCGCGCATGCCGTCGTCGTCGATCTCGATGCGGCCAGGGCGGCCGAGGCGGCAAAGGCAGCCGGCAACAATTCGATCAGCGTCGGCGCCGACATCACCAACCCGGCCGAGCTGCGCGCCGCCTTCGACAAAGCTGTCGCTGTCTATGGCGGCGTCGACATTCTGGTCTCCAACGCCGGTGGCGCCTGGGAAGGCCGCATCGGCGAGCTCGACGATGCCCTGCTGCGCAAGAGTTTCGAGCTCAACTTCTTCGCCCATCAGTCGGCGGCGCAGAACGCGGTGCGCATCATGCTGGAACAGGGCACCGGCGGTGTGTTGTTGTTCAACACCTCCAAGCAGGCGGTCAACCCGGGTCCGAAATTCGGCGCCTATGGTGTGCCGAAGGCGGCGACGCTGTTCCTGTCCCGGCAATATGCGCTCGACTACGGCGCGCACGGCATCCGCTCCAATGCGGTCAACGCCGACCGCATCCGCTCCGGCCTGTTGACCGACGCCATGATCGCCAGCCGTTCCGGCGCGCGCGGCGTGTCGGAGAAGGAATACATGTCGGGCAATCTGCTCGGACAGGAGGTGACGGCAGAAGACGTGGCGCAGGCCTTCCTGCACCAAGCATTGGCCGAACGCACCACCGCCGATGTGACGACCGTGGATGGCGGCAATATCGCGGCGGCGCTGCGCTGAAGATAGAGCTGGAGCGGTTCATCGTTTCACCAAAACGGCGAACCGCTCCCCCTCCCGGTCTTGCGGAAAGCCGCTTTCGCACGTCGTGCTGAAAAACTGCTTGAGCCGGTCAAAATCCCACTCCAATCCTTTGCTTATTGCTCAACAGTTTAAGGGGCATCTCGTGTTTCGCATGCGAGCTCCAACCCTGATCCTTGGTGGAGTTGTCTATGGCAGCGAAAAGACTTCGTATCGGCGTGCTCCTCGGCGGGCGCTCCGCGGAGCATGAGGTTTCGCTGCTTTCGGCGACCAATGTCATGGCCGCGCTGGATCCGGCAAAATACGACGCCGTTCTGATCTTCGTCACCCGCGAGGGGCAATGGCAGCTGAGCCACTTCAAGGACGGCGCGCTGGCGACACCGTCTGATGGGACGCAGCTTTGCCTGGCGCCGGGCGGGCATGGGCGGATGCTGGCGATTCCCGCCAAGGGTGCGCCGCACGACCTGCCTGCCATCGAATATGGTGTTCCGGTACCGCACGCCTGCATGGCGAGGACGGCGCGGTGGCTGGTGCGAGTCGGGCGGTCATGATGCAGGGGCAGATTCCTAACAGATATTGTTAGATCTTGTGATGCGCATTTTCGAAAGACTGGAGCTGGCGGCGCAGCACCCCAAGATGGGCAGCGCACGGCCCGAGTTAAGCGCAACGGCCCGCGTGCTCGTCGAAGGCCGTTATATCATCATCTACGAGCCGCAGCCCGATGGTGTCTGTGGCGATTGTCCACGGGATGCGCGATCCAGACCATTGGTTGTAGGCCGGCAGGCTTACGATCAATATGAAAAGAGCGGCCCATGCCGCCCTTCGCATCTATCAGACGACCAATCCTACTTCGCGTTCGGGTTCGGCATCCAGGCCGGCATGGCGACATCGGCATGGGCGAATTGCGGCAGCTTGGCCGACAGGTCCTCCATGTTCTTGATGTCCTTGTCGATCAGGTCCTTCTGGGTGATCAGCGTCGGCGGCACGATGACGTTGTGGCCGGGATCTTCACCGGCGAGCAGCTGCGCCAGCGCGCGCACCGAGACCTGGCCGACGACGGCAGGGTTGGTGGCGGCGGTGGCGGCCCAGGCGCTGTCGGTCTCGCGCATGGCCGCGATGTCCGAGGTAGAGATGTCGGCGGAGTAGATCTTGATCTTCTTGTTCAGCCCCGCCTCGTCGACGGCGATCTTCACACCCTTGGCGAACTCGTCATAGGGCGCGAACATCACATTGATGTCGGGATGCGCCTGCAGCACCGACCGCGCCTGGTTGGCGACCGAGTTGGCGATCGGGTTGTCGAGCGTGCCGAACATCGCGACTTCCTTGATGCCGGCATGTTTCTTCTTCACGTCGACCCAGGTCTCGTTGCGGCGGTCGAGCGGCGCGATGCCAGCGACATAGACATAGCCGGCGTTCCAGCTCTCGCCATTGTCCTTGACCGCCTGCTCGAGCGCCAGGCGCGCAAGGTCCTTGTCGGACTGTTCGATCTGCGGGATCTTGGGGTTTTCGACATTGACGTCGAAGGCGACGACCTTGATGCCGGCATCGACCGCGCGCTGGGCGGCGTCCTTCATCGATTCCGTCAGCCCGTGCTGGATGATGATGCCCTGCACGCCGAGTGCGATGGCCTGGTCGACCATGTCGGATTGAAGGGCGGCGTCCTGGCGGCTGTCGAGCACGCGCAGATCGATGCCGAGCGCCTTGGACTGGGACTCGACGCCCGAGAGATAGGCCTGGAAGAAATCGCCGGTCGAGAGATAGCGCACCAGCGCGATCTTGACGCCGGGCTTGTCGAACGGCGCCGGCTTGTCGGCGGCAAAGGCCGGGACCTGCATCAGCATTGTTGCGCCGGCCAATCCGAGCGCGACCTTCCCCAAAAGTCGTCTTGTGATGTTCACGTTCTTTCCTCCGTTTGTTGAACCCAAAACTGTCCCGGCAGCCATTCTATCTCCTGCCCCGGCCGGAAAGGGCGAAGGTAAAGACAAGGGCGACGACGAGAACCACGCCCTTGACGAAATCCTGCGTGTAGTAAGGCGCGTTCATCATCGTCAGGCCTTGCAGCAGGATGCCGACGAACAGCGCGCCGATGGCGGTGCCGAAGGCGTTCGGCTTGGCGGCGCCGAGCACCGCGTAGCCGATCAGCGCCGCGGCAACCGCATCGAGCAGCAGATTATTACCCGACGCGATGTCACCGCGTCCAAGCCGTGCGGCCAGCAAAATCCCGCCGATCGAGGCAAAAACTCCTGAAATGACGTAGGCCCAGATTTTGTATGCCTTGACAGGCGCGCCGGCGAGTTCGGCGGCCCGTTCATTGCTGCCCACCGCATACATCATGCGGCCGAAGCGTGTGTATTCGAGGAAGAACCAGATCAGCACGGCGAGCACGATCAGCACGACCACGGAGACCGGAATGAGGTTCGGGATGAAGAAGTCGAAGCGGTGGCGGCCGAGCGCCAGGAAGGCGTCGGAGAATTTGCCGTTGGCGACCGAGCCGTCCGGCATTGTCATACCGGTGGCGATGGAGCGTCCTTCAGTCGGGATGCGCTGGAGGCCGACGAGCAGGAACATCATGCCGAGCGTCGCCAGCAGATCGGGCACGCGCATATAGACGATCAGCCAGCCATTGATGAGGCCGACAAGGGCGCCGATGAGCAGGCAGATGAGGACAGCGACGACAACGTTCTGCTCCAGCACCACCATGACATAGGCAGCCGCCATCATGGCCGATGTGGCAACCGAGCCGATCGAGAGATCGAAGCCGCCGACAACCAGTGTGGCGGTGACGCCCAGCGCCAGCACGCCGGTGATGGCGACCGACTGGAAAATGAAGACGGCACTTTGCGGCGAGACGAACCCGTCGGCGGCGATGGCGAAATACGCGATCAGCCCGAACAGAAGCACGATGAACCCGTAGCGGATAGCGTAATCGCGCAGCGTCATTCAGCGCCCGCCGTCAATACCCAACTCAAACCCGTGCACTCCATTCCAACCCTCAGTTCTTCAATCATCGTGGCTCAGGCCGCACTGTGCAACGGCCCGCCCGCGACTTCGGCCAGCAGACGGTCGAGATCGACATCGGCGTTGCGGTGTTCGCCGACGATGGTCTGCTCGGACATCACCAATATGCGATCGGCCGTCTCCAGTGCCTCGTCGAGTTCGGTGACGAACAGCAGCGTGGCGCGGCCATTGGCGCTGGCCCTCAGCTTGGCGGCGATGTCGCGCCTGGCGGAGATATCGACGCCCTGGAACGGTTCGTCGAGAATGAACAATCGGGCGTCCTGCGCCATCCAGCGGGCCACCATCACCTTCTGCTGGTTGCCGCCCGACAGAGTGGTCATGTCGTCCTTCTCCGAGCGGCAGACGATGCCGAGATCCTCGATCTGCCGGCGGGCAATAGTGCGTTCAAGGCCGCGTTTGAGAACTGAAAAGCGCGACATGCGCTTGTGGAAGGGCAGGCTGATGTTTTCCTGGATGTTGAAGCCGCCGACGATGCCGTTTTCGCCACGGTCCTTGGCGACCAGAAACACGCCGGCGGCGATGGCTTCGCCCGTCGACCCAGGCGCATAGGGCTTGCCATATAAAGTCATCGTACCGGACAGCGGCTTGCGCAGGCCGAACAGCGTCTCGGCGAGCGCTGTCTTGCCGACGCCGACGAGGCCGGTAATGGCAACGACCTCGCCGTCGCCGAGAGTCAGCGAGAATGGCCGGGCACCAGGGGCGATGCGGAAGGCATCGACGGTCAGGATCGGCTCGGCAGAACTCCTGGCTTCGATGCGGTCAAGATGGATCTTGCGGCCGAGCATGGCGTTAACGGCGCCCTCATAGTCGAGAGGCTTGCTATCGAAGACGCCTGAGATGACGCCATCGCGCATCGAGACGATGCGGTCGGCCAGCCGCCTGATATCCGACATGCGATGCGAGATGTAGAGGATGGCGACGCCCTGCTCGCGCAAGCGGTCGAGCAGCGCAAACAACCGGTCGGCCTCGGCGCTGGACAGCGACGAGGTCGGCTCGTCGAGGATCAGCACTTTCGGCTGGTGCGCCATGGCGCGCGCGATGGCCACCATCTGGCGATCGGCCAGCGACAGGTCGCTGATGCGGGCCTTGAGGTCGATGGCGAGCCCCATGCGGTCGGCCACCGCTTTGGCTTCGCGGCGCACCCGGCCGGGGTTGAACAGCAGCGGCGCGCCCTTGCCGGTCAACCGGTCGAGCGTCAGATTGGTGGCGACATCGAGATCGGCGACGACGCCGTCATTGATGTTTTGGTGCACGGTAACGACACCGGCGCGGATCGCCTCTGCCGGCGTGTTCGGCGCAAAGTTGCCGCCAGCGAGGTGCATGATGCCGCCTTCATGGTCGTAGACGCCGCTGATGATCTTGACGAGGGTGGACTTGCCGGCGCCGTTGGCGCCCATCAGCACGGTGATCTCACCGGCATGCAGTTCGAGCGAGACGCCGCCAAGCACCTCGATATGGCCGAAGGATTTCCTCAGCCCGTCCACGCGGAACACGGCATCATTGCCCATTCGTTCCTCCCTGAAGATGACGCTATGGGCTACGTCATCAATTGTCAACTCGATTGACAATTGCCAGTCAGCTTCCTAGCTTGGCCTCACCGCCATCGCTCCACTATGATTGGAGCGAGCAAGCGGGAGGGTGAGGAATGACTGCGAAATTGCCGTTTGAAGCACTGTCGGTGGAGACGCTTGCAACGCGCCTCGGTACGAACGAAGCGCTGTGCGCCAAAATCGGCAAGGGCCCTTGGAAGGTGCGCGAGGTCGGCGACGGCAATCTGAACCTCGTCTTCATTGTCGAAGGCGGCTCGGGTGCGGCCGTGGTCAAGCAGGCCCTGCCCTATGTTCGCCTCGTCGGCGACAGCTGGCCGTTGCCGCTCAAACGCTCCTTCTTCGAGTATCACGCGCTGACGCGGCAAGAGGCGCGCGCGCCGGGCTCGGTGCCGGCGATCCTCCATTTTGACGAAGCCCAGGCGCTGATCATCATGGAATATCTGGCGCCGCCGCACATCATCCTGCGCCGTGCCCTGATCGACGGCCGCGAGTTGCCAAATATCGCCCGCGACATCGGCCTGTTCATGGCCCGCACTTTGTTCCGCGGCTCTGATCTCTCCATGCCCACCAAGGACCGCAAGGCCGACCTGGCGCTGTTTGCCGACAATGTCGAGCTCTGCGGCATCACCGAAGACCTGGTGTTTTCCGACCCATATTTCGATGCCAAGCTGAACCGGCACACCTCGCCGCAGCTCGACGGCCTGGTTGCCGAACTGCGCGCCGACCGCGACCTCAAGGTCGAAGCGCAGCGGCTGAAGCATATCTTCGCCGCCAACGCCGAGACGCTGCTGCATGGCGACCTGCATTCGGGCTCGATCATGGTCACCGACACCGAGACGCGGATGATCGATCCGGAGTTCGCCTTCTACGGTCCGATGGCCTTCGATGTAGGCATGCTGCTCGCCAATTTCTGGATGTCCTACTTCTCGCAGCGCGGCCATGAACAGAAGGGCAAGCGTGACGCCATGCGTGCCTATCTGCTCGGGGTGACCAACGACACCTGGACGGTGTTCCGCGCCGAGTTCTCGCATCTATGGCGCACCGAGCGCACCGGCATGCTTTACCAGAAGAGCCTGTTCGAGGATCAGGGCGACATTCTCGCCTCGGAGCAGGCGCTCGACCATGTGCTGCACCAGATCTGGACCGACCTCTTGGGCTTTGCCGGCATCGAGGTGCACCGGCGCATCCTCGGCCTCGCCCACAATGCCGATTTCGAGACCATCGAGGACGAGGATCTGCGAGCCTCCTGCGAGGCCAAGGCGCTGAAATTCGGCCGTCACATCGCCGTCAACCGGCGCCAGATTCACGGCATGGACGAGGTCAATAATCTGGCCGCTTTGATCGAACGGGAGAGCAGGATTTGAACGTCGGCGAGCGCCACTACCGCACCATCTGGCTGAGCGACGACCAGCGTTCGGTCGAGATCATCGACCAGCGCTGGCTGCCGCACGAGTTCCGGGTCGAGACGATCGGGAGCGTTGCCGGCATCGCCACCGCGATCCGTGACATGTGGGTTCGTGGCGCGCCGCTGATTGGCGTCACCGCGGCCTACGGCGTCGCCATCCAGATGGCGGACGATCCGTCTGACGAAGCGCTCGACGCGGTCTGGGAGACGCTGCACAAGACGCGGCCGACTGCGATCAATCTACGCTGGGCGCTGGACGAGATGCGGCGGTTCCTCAGGCCGATCGTATTGGGACAGCGCGCGGAGGCGGCCTATAAGCGCGCTGCCGAAATCGCCGACGAGGATGTCGATCTCAATCGCGCCATCGGCGAGAACGGGCTTGCCATCATCAAGGAGATCGCGGCACGCAAGAAGCCGGGCGAGCCGGTCAACATCCTCACCCACTGCAACGCCGGTTGGCTGGCGACGGTCGATTACGGCACCGCCACGTCGCCGATCTATCTCGCCGTCGAGGCCGGCATTCCGGTCCATGTCTATGTCGACGAGACGCGCCCGCGCAACCAGGGCGCCCAGCTGACCGCCTGGGAGATGGCCGGCCACGGCGTGCCGCACACGCTGATCGTCGACAATGCCGGCGGCCATCTGATGCAGCGTGGCGCGGTCGACATGGTGATCGTGGGCACCGACCGCACCACGGCCAATGGCGACGTCTGCAACAAGATCGGCACCTATCTCAAGGCGCTCGCCGCCTCCGATAATGAGGTGCCCTTCTACGTCGCTCTGCCCTCGCCGACCATCGACTGGACGGTGGGTGATGGCCTGACCGAAATCCCGATCGAGGAACGCTCCGGTGACGAGGTGTCGCTGGTCTGGGGCAAGACGGCGGACGGCAAGATTGCGCAGGTGCGGGTTTCGCCCGAAGCGACGCCGGCGGCCAATCCGGCGTTCGATGTGACGCCGGCACGGCTCGTGACGGGGCTGATCACCGAGCGCGGTGTGGCCAAGGCTTCGCGCGAAGGGTTGAAGGCGATGTTCCCCGAACGCGGATAATCTCCCCCCTTGAAGGGGAGATGTCGCCAAAGGCGACAGAGGGGGTCGGTGCGTCCTGAAGCGTTGACTTTCATCTGCCGCAAGGAGGTCGCACCCAGTCGAACCGACCCCCTCTGGCCTGCCGGCCATCTCCCCTCATGGGGGGAGATTAGCGCCTCACCGGCTGGCTACCGAATTTCGGCCATGCAACAAGAATTGCGGCCTCGATGGCCGCTGACGGTTGCGGTTCTGGCGAAATCCGGCCAGAAGCATCTAGGCCGGCAACCGGCCGGCCCGCGACGTTGCGCTTGAAACCAGATACGGGAGACTATTGGGTGGCTCGCATAACACTGAGACAATTGCTCGACCACGCCGCCGAATACGGCTACGGCGTACCCGCCTTCAACATGAACAATATGGAACAGGGCCTCGCCATCATGGAGGCGGCCGAGGAGACCAAGTCGCCGGTCATCCTGCAGGCCAGCCGCGGCGCCCGCGCCTACGCCAATGACGTGGTGCTGGCCAAGCTGATCGACGCGCTGGTCGAAATCCACCCCGACATCCCGGTCTGCATGCATCTCGACCATGGCAACAACGAAGCCACCTGCGTCACCGCCATCCAGTACGGCTTCACCTCGGTGATGATGGACGGCTCGCTGAAAGAGGACGGCAAGACGCCGGCCGACTATGCCTACAATTCCGGCATCACCCGGCGCGTCGTCGACATGGCGCATTGGGGCGGCGTGTCGGTGGAAGGCGAGATCGGTGTGCTCGGTTCGCTTGAGAGCGGCGGCGGCGAGCAGGAAGACGGCCACGGCGTCGAAGGCGCCATCAGCCACGACCAGCTCTTGACCGATCCGGAACAGGCGGTCGAGTTCGTCAAGGACACCCATGTCGATGCGCTGGCTGTCGCCATGGGCACCAGCCACGGCGCCTACAAATTCTCACGCAAGCCGGACGGCGCGGTGCTGGCGATGAACGTCATCGAGGAAATCCACCGCCGCCTGCCCAACATGCATCTGGTCATGCACGGCTCGTCCTCGGTGCCCGAGGACCTGCAGGAAATCATCAATAGATATGGCGGCCAGATGAAGCCGACCTGGGGCGTGCCGGTGGAAGAGATCCAGCGCGGCATCAAGCACGGCGTGCGCAAGATCAACATCGACACCGACAACCGCATGGCGCTGACCGGCGCCATCCGCAAGGTGCTGACCGAAAACCCGAGCGAGTTCGATCCGCGCAAATACCTGACGCCGGCCATGGCCGCGATGCGCAAACTGTGCAAGGAGCGCTTCGAGCAGTTCGGCACCGCCGGCAATGCCCAGAAGATCAAGCCGCTGCCGGTAGCTGAGATGGCCAAGCGCTACAAGTCGGGCAGCCTTGATCCGAAGTTTGGGTGAAGTCCCCTGGCGCCTCTTCCTTCTCCCCTTGTGGGGAAGAAAGAAGAGCTATTGACATAAAAAAGGCCGGGCGCGAAAGCAGCCCGGCCAAAAGAAGGTCAAGAACCTTCAGAGGGGAACACCGTTCGGTGGAATGGGAGGAAACCGCCGAACGATAATTCCTATATGCGCGCATTCGCTGCGGTTGGCGACGAACGGCTTTCTAAAACAATGCGGGATGCGGAAATTTCGTTCTTGTCTTCCAAGATTTCAGCCGGCTGAGCGCCGGTTTCCAGGAGATCGGCGTAGTGCCGGCGCGCCACGTCGGGATGCGAGCGCAGGCGGCTCTTCAGCACATTGGTACCGACATTGCGAAACAGCGGATTGTCGGGATCGCTGGCCGGACCCCGCGCCTCGGCCGCCAGTTCCTCGGGCAGGTTGAGCAGCGGGATCGTGGCGTCGAGCCGGGCGCTGAAGAAGAAGGGCACCGAAATCCGCTCGACACCGGCCGGTGGCGTTACCACGCGGTGGACCGTTGCTCTCAGATACCCGTTGGAGGCCAGCTCGAGCAGTTCGCCGATGTTGATCACCAGCGTGTCGGGCAGCGGATCGACGTCGACCCAGGCACCGTCATATTCGACCTGCAGCCCCTTGCTCTCGTCCTGCAACAGAAGCGTCAGGAAACCGCCATCCTTGTGCGCGCCGACGCCTTGGTTGTCGCCGGTGGCGTCGCGGCCGGGGTAGCGCACGATCTTCATGCGATGGTTGGGCTCGGCCCGGTAGACGGGATCGAAGGCGTCCTCGGCCTGATCGAGCGACAAAGCGAAGGCCCGGAGCAGCCGGATCGCCACCGCCGTCGCCTTGGCCTGCCATGCGAGTAGCGCCGGCTTCAGCTCGGGCAGCGTGGCCGGCCACTGGTTGGGCCCTTGCAGCCGCGTCCAGGCGGGCACGCCGGGGCCTTGTTCGATGGCCGGGCGTTCGACGCCGATGTCGAGCTGTTCGCGCCAGTCGGCCTTGCCTTTGGTCAGCTCGCCGCCGGCGCGCGTATAGCCGCGGAACTGCGAGGACTTCACCATTTCGATCGCCAGTTTGTCGGCTTCCGGCAAGGCAAAGAACCGGCGCGAGGCGTCGAGCACTTCTGCGGTATCCGCAGCCGATATGCCGTGGCCGGTCAAATAGAAGAAGCCGACATCGCGCGCGGCCGTGCGCAGGTCGAAGAGAAACGTTCGCCGCTCGGAAGCGCCCTGTTCGAGACGGCCGAGATCAAGCACGGGTACGATCCTGGGCATGGTCAAGCTCCTTGTTCCGCTGTCACGGTGGCACGCAGGCCGGTCCGATCAAAGCAACGCGCAATCCAATCTCGGCGCCGATAGAGAAAGCCGGCGCTGCGTTTGGCAGCCTGCCGGCAAATAACGTTCGTGGCGCTCATCCGCGCCGGTCCAGCCTGGCGACCAGCCGGTCACCGACCCACTGGATGCCGCAAACGAGGATGATCAGCACAATGACCACGGCGACCATGACGCTGGTCTCAAAACGCTGGTAGCCGTAGCGGATGGCGAGGTCGCCAAGCCCGCCGGCACCGATGGCGCCGGCCATGGCCGAGGCGCCGATCAGGGTCACCAGCGTCACCGTGAAACCAGCAACGATGCCGGGCAAAGCTTCGGGCACCAGCACCTCACGGATGATCGTCCAGCGGTTGCCGCCCATGGCGCGCGCCGCCTCGATCAGGCCGCGATCGACCTCGCGCAGCGACACTTCGGCGATGCGGGCATAGTAGGGCGTCGCCGCAATCGACAACGGCACGATCGCCGCCCAGGTGCCGATCGAGGTGCCGACGATCAGCCGCGTCACCGGGATCAGCGCCACCAGAAGGATGATGAAAGGCACCGAGCGGAAGCCGTTGATGACGGCGCCGAGCGCGCGGTTCACCCACAGGCTTTCGGCAATGCCGCCGCGCTCGGTGGCAATCAATGCCAGGCCGAGCGGCAGCCCGAAGACGAGCGAGATGAGGCCCGATGCCGCCGTCATCAGGACCGTCTCCCAGATCGAGCGCAGCAGAAGTTCAAACAGAACCGGCGACATGGCCAAGCACCTCCACCCGTGCGTCGCGGGCCTTCAGGAATGCGATTACTTTGGACAGATGTTTCGGATCGTTGCCCGCGACCGCAAGGAACAGCGTGCCGACCGGCTGCTGCTGGACATGGTCGATGCCACCATGGACGAGGCGGAACCGTCCCGGCACGGCCACCGCAAGATCGGACAGCAGCGGACCGCGCGCGGCCTCACCTGCGACGTCGACCCTGAGGATGAGCTCGGCGCCGCCTCCGGGAGCAAGCCGGCCGGCAATCTCGGCCGGCAGTTGCGGGCGGATGCCGCCGAGCAGGCTCCTGGTGATTTCGGAACGCGGCTCGGCAAAGACCGACCACACCGGGCCTTGTTCGACGATGCGCCCGGCATCGATCACCGCGACGCGGTCGGCGATCGAGCGGATCACCTCCATCTCGTGGGTGATGAGCAGGATGGTGAGGCCGAGCTGCCGGTTGATGTCTTTCAGCAAGGCCAGGATGGAGCGCGTCGTCTCCGGATCGAGCGCTGAGGTCGCCTCGTCGGACAGCAGCAGCGCCGGCCGCGCGGCCAGCGCCCTGGCGATGCCGACGCGCTGCTTCTGGCCGCCCGACAGCGAGGACGGATAGGCCTTCGCCTTCTCCGACAGGCCGACGAGGTCGAGCAATTCGGCGGCGCGCGCCAGCCGTTCGGCCTTTGGGCGGCCCTCGATCTTCAGCGGCAGCGCGACATTGTCCTCCACGGTCTTGGCCGACAGCAGATTGAAGTGCTGGAAGATCATGCCGATGCGACGCCGCAGCGGCTGCAATTCACGCTCGCCGAGCCGGCCGATCTCGCGGCCCTCGATGAAGACGTCGCCGGAGTCCGGCCGCTCCAGCCCGTTGAGGCAGCGGATCAGCGTCGACTTGCCGGCGCCGCTGCGGCCGATGATGCCGAGGATCTCGCCCTTGCGCACCGTCAGCGAGACGCCGTCGAGCGCAGGCGTCGCGCCAAAGCGGCGCTTGAGGTCGACCAGGCGTACGACATCTTCTTGCCCGGCCGATATATTGACCGGACCGGATGCCTCGGCCGTGACGTGCTGGTTCATCTCACTGTCCGTTTCAACGCTCGACAAAATGCGACAGCGGCCCGCTCAACAGCGGGCCGCCTGCTCCTGACAACCAGGCGCCAATCAATAGGCGCTGATCCCGGTGCCCTTGTAGACCTTGTCGAACTCGGCCTTGACCGCCTCGTTCTGGTAGGACGCGACCAGCGTCTTCACCCACGCCTCGTTCTCGTTGCCGGATTTCACGGCGATGAAGTTGCGGTAGGGGTTGTCGGCCACTGGCTCCTGGGCGATGCGGTTGTCCGGGCCGAGACCGCTCTTCAGCGCCCAGTCGGTGTTGACGACAGCCGCGTCGAGATCCTCGACCGAGCGCCCGACAATGCCGGCATCCAGTTCCTTGATGACGACCTTCTTCGGGTTCTCGGCAATGTCGGCGGTGGTCGCCAGGATGCCGGTGCCGTCCTTCAGCTTGATCACGCCTTCGTTCTGCAGAACGCGCAACGCGCGGCCCTCATTCGAGGGGTCGTTGGGCAAGCCGATGACGGCGCCTTCGGGCAGGTCGGCAACCTTGGTGTATTTCTTGGAGTAGAGGCCGATCGGCCAGACGCCGGTGTAGCCGACGCGCACGATGTGGTACCCTTGGGTCTTGATCTGGTTGTCGAGATAGGGCTGGTGCTGGAAGGCGTTGGCGTCGATCTCGCCGCGCTCGAGCGCCTCGTTGGGCTGGGTGTAGTCGTTGAACACCACGGTCTCGACGGTCAGGCCTTTTTCGGCGGCCTGGGCGACGACGACGCGCCAGACATCCTCATCCTCGCCGCTGATGATGCCGACCTTGATAGACTTCTTGTCCTCGGCGAAGGACGGCGTCGGCTGAGCCAGACCGGCAAGCGTGACGGCCGAGGCAAAAAGTGCCGCAAGGGCAGCTCGCCGGCTGATGGCTGAAAAAAGAAGAGAGCTGGAAGCGTTTCCGCGTTCGGACATTGTCGATCCCTCGTAATCCTGAAGTCATTGCGGCGAGGTGGAATACCAAGCCTTGACGACATCATCGGCAATGCTGCTTGCCGGATCAAAGAACCGCATTTCTTCTCAAACACGAAGCCGGGAATATTCTCTCAAAGATTTCGCAATTGCGAGAACGGTCACGCCGGACCGGTCAGAATGTCTCGACAAAGGGCCGCAGCTCGACCTCGAAGCTCCAGGCGCTGCGATGCTGGCGATGGGTCGCGAGATAGGTCTGCGCGATCGCATCGGGCGACAGCTGGCTGTCCGGTCGCTCGGGCTTCGTCCCGACCGGCTCGATCTGGCCGTCGATAATGAAATGGGCGACATGGATGTTCTTCGGGAAGAGTTCGCGCGCCATCGACTGAGCCAGACCGCGCAGGCCGAATTTCGGCATGGCAAAGCCGGCGGAGTTGGGAAAGCCCTTGATGCTGGCGGAGGCGCCGGTGAAAAGAATCGAACCGGAGCCGCGCGCAAGCAGCCGCCGCGCCGCTTGCTGGCCGACCAGGAAGCCGCCATAGGCGCCGACAAGCAAGGCTTGTTTGACCGCATCGGGATCGACCTCGGCGATCGGGCCGCGCGTGCGGCCGCTGGCATTGAAGACGGCAAGGGCCAGCGGGCCTTGCTTGTCGGCGGCGTCAAACAGGCCGGCGACGGAGGCCGGATCGGCGACGTCGGTTTCGACGGCCAGCGCGCCGGTTTCCCCGACCAGCGCCGCGAGTTTGGCCGTGTTGCGGGCGGCCAGCACCACACGATAGCCTTCCGTGGTGAGAAGGCGTGCCAAAGAGGCGCTCAGGCCCGCACCCGCGCCGGCGATCACTGCGACTTCGGATGCCATGTCGTTTCTCCTTGGCGATGACGTGTTCGTCTCATAGCTGGCGTCTTGAGCGGCGAGACGCAAGAACGACGTTGCTCGATTTTCGCTGTTCGGTGAAAAACCCTGCCGGCAGGTTCGGAGCAATCGACCGCGGCCAGGGTCTTGCCTGGCGAGACAATCCGTCCGACAGGTGATTGCGTTGGAATCGCAAACGGTGTCGCAAGGGAGTCGACCGTGGAACCAATCTGGGCCGTCGGCCTGATGACCGGCACCGTGCTTGACGGCAATATCGACGTGGCGCTGATCAAGACCGATGGCGAGCGGATCGCCGATTTCGGCACCTATACGCTGGCCCCCTACCCCGCAGCGATCCGTGCCTTGCTGGAGGAGACGCTGCGTCAGGCCCGGGTGTGGAATTTCGACGGGCCGGAGCCGGCGATCTTTGCCGAAGCCGAGGAGGCGCTGACGCGGGCGCAGTCGGCGGCGGTGAAGGACCTTGTCGAAAGCTACGGCCTGACCATGGGCGATATCGGCGTGGTCGGTTTTCACGGCCAAACCGTGCTGCATCGTGCCCCGCAACCCGGGCGGCGCGGCGATACGCGCCAGTTGGGCGATGGCGCGCTGATGCATTCCATTTTGGGCGCCAAGGTCGCCTATGATTTCCGCTCGGACGATGTGCGCGCTGGCGGCCAGGGCGCACCACTGGCGGCTGCCTACCACGCGGCGCTTTTGAGGGAAGCCGACGCCAGCGGGGACACCGCTGTGCTCAATCTCGGCGGTGTCGGCAACGTCACTTGGTGGGACGGCAAGGACAACATCGTCGCCTTCGACACTGGCCCGGCCAACGCGCCGCTCAACGATTTCATCAAGGCAAACGGCCTCGGCGAGATGGACCGCGACGGCGCACTGGGCGCGGCCGGCACCGTCGATGAAGTGCGGCTGGCCAAATTGCTCCAGCATCCGTATCTGACCAAGCCCTATCCGAAATCGCTCGACCGTTTCGACTTCGGCGCCGCCATGGCCGACGGCCTCGGCGCAGAGGATGGGGCGGCGACGCTGACGGCCTTCACCGTCTCGGCCGTCGGCAAGGCGCTCGATTTGTTGCCGCGCCGGCCGAAGCGGCTGGCGGTCAGTGGCGGCGGCCGCCGCAACCCGACGATGATGGCGATGCTGGCGAGGCGCGCCAACGTCGAGGTTGTGCAGGCCGAGACACTGGGCTGGAAAGGCGATGCGGTGGAGGCCGAATGCTTTGCCTTCCTTGCCGTGCGCGTGCTGCGCGGCCTGCCGATCAGCTTTCCCAGCACCACCGGCGTGCCGCGGCCGATGCAAGGCGGGCGGCTGGCAGGTTAGAGCTTCTTCTGCAGGAAGATGCGGCTGCGGCCGACGGGAAAGTCAGGCAGTTCGCCGAAGCGCCGGTAGCCTTGCCGCTCATAGACTTTGGCCGCTGTCGGATTGAACGTATCAATCCAGGCGTTTTGGCAGCCGCGCTTGACCGCTTCCTCCTCGGCAGCGCCCAGCATGTCGCCGGCCATATGCCGGCCGCGCAGGCGTTCGTCGACCCACAGCCACTGCACATAGAGCCAGCCCCAGGCGGTGTATCCCGAAATGCCGGCGACGACAGCGCCGTGCTCATCACGAACGAAGACGGCGATCGGCTTGCGGCCGGAGGGGCCGACATCGCCGTCATTGAACGCCGTCAGCCGCTCGGCCAGGAAGGCGAGGTCGTCTGACGAGGGGTCGGCAGTGGTTTCAAGCGTCGTCTTCATCCGGGCGGGGCTCGCATGGCAAGCCAAGCTCTAGCGAAGGACGGGATGAGAACGCAAGCTTTACGGCTTGATGGGCAGCGGCGATCGCCATGACCCCGCTGCTGCCGCAACCAGCATCAAAACGGCGGCGACGATGGCGCAGATGGCAAAGCCGAACGATGAATAAAGCGGCCCGAAGCTGGTGGTGCCGATGAAGACGGCGAGGTAGGTGACCGAACTGTTCAGGCCCATGATGGTGCCACGGCGCGACGGATCGAGCGCGGTAAGGCGCATCACCAGCACGTTCAGGCCGAAATGATTGGCAAGGCCCCATATGGCGATCATAGCCAGGATCAGCACGAAATTGCTGCTTGCGAGCGCGATGGCGACATAGACGACGGCGACCAGCAGATAGGCGAAGGGCATGACGCGCCGCGCGCCGATGCGGTCGATGACGCCGTCGAGGAAGGCCGCGGCGCCGAAGCCGGCGCCATAGGCGAGTGCGGCCAGCGCATTGGCGCTGACGGGCTCGCCCAGATCCTGGTGCAGATGATCGCCGAGATAGCCGTAGACGCCGTAAAAAGCGGTCATGAAGGCGGTGCAGGCGATGAGCAGCGGCACGATGCCCGGAATGGCCAGCGCAACGAACGGCGACGGCGCCGGGCCGCTCTTCCTGATGTCGCTGAGCGAGGTCATCGACAAGGCAGCAAGCGCAATGGCGGAAAGCACCGCGACGGCGGCGAAGACGGCGCGCCAGTGCACGAGGTCGGCAAGCACGGCCGACAGCGACACGCCGGCCACCATGGAGACTGTCCAGCCGGTCAGCACGACGCCGATCGTGCCGCTTTCGCGGCCGGGCGGCGCAATTGCCGCTGCACTGGCATAGATGGCCGGCATGGCGACGCCGGCGGCGATGCCGGCGACGGCCTGGGCCGCGACCAGCATGATCACCGTCGGCGCCAGCGCGCTGGCGAGAAGCCCGACGGCCAGAAGAAGCAGCGCGCCCTGCAGCATGCGGCGGGCGCCGACGCCGTCGATATAGCGGGCGAGGAACAACGCGCTGGCCGAAGTGCCGAGGCCGAAGGCGGCCGACGCGGCCATCACCGCCGGCACGCTGGTGCCGAAGGATGCGGCGACTGCCGGAGCAATTGGACCCAGGACCAGCGAGTTCGAGCCGATGACGGCGATGCAGCCGGTCAGGAGGTAGGCCAGCGCCGGAATCGGCTGATGGAGCGTTGCAGCTTGATGCGCGTTCGTCATCGGGTCATAATGGCCGAACTGAATTCCGCGACAACAAGGAATTTCGATATGGACGAAGAAACAGATGAGGTTCTGCAGAACAAGGTAGCTCCCCGCGAGCTCGACGCAATCGACCGAAAAATATTAGGCGTGCTGGTCGAGGATGCGACGATCAGCTACGCCGAACTTGGCGAACGCGTCTGCCTTTCGCCGCCTGCGGCGCATGAGCGGGTCAAGCGCCTGCGGCGCAGCGGCGCCATCCGCGGCACCGCTGTGATCATCGACCCGAAGGCGGTGAAGAAGCCGCTGCTCACCTTCGTGCATATCGATACCAAGGGCTGGGGCAAGACACCGGAGCTGATGGCCGTCTCCCAATATCCTGAGGTCGAGGAAATCCATTCGGTGGCCGGCGACACCTGCATGCTTCTCAAGGTCCGCACCGAGGACACCAGGGCGCTCGAAGGCCTGCTGGCGCGTCTCTACGAAACGCCCGGCGTCACCTCGACGCGAAGCTATGTCGTGCTGTCGACCTATCTCGAGCGCCCTGTGCAGCCCGAGATCACGGCGCAATGGCCGACGCCCCGGCATATGGCCACGCCGCTGTACTGATCTGCGCTATCTTCGTCTTGCCGGGGCCACAACAATCCTTCACAAACGGCACCCTATATTGATGCCAGGCATTGATTTGGGGTGACGAGAGGCGCGGCTTGGAATTCGAACTGAAAAACATCGAGGCGCTGGCCCCCGATCAGGCGTCGCTAAGCGCCGCCTCGAAGCTCACCAAGCGCTCGAACTGGCCGCGGCTGGAGAAGAACGAGCAGCAGGCGCTGATCTGGGGCGAATGCCAGGGCTCGGGATCCAACCCCTATCGCACCGTCGTCGACACCGGCGACCACGGCTACAAATGCACCTGCCCGTCGCGAAAATTTCCCTGCAAGCACACGCTGGCGCTGATGTGGATCGCCGCCACGTCGCCGGCCAGCTTCACATCAGCCGAAACAACGCCGGAATGGGTCAATGACTGGCTTGGCCGGCGCAGGAAGACTGCGCCCCCGCCGGTCGACGCAAAGCCTGGCAGGGGCGCGTCTGGCAAGAGCATTGGCGAGGCCTCGCAGGCGGAGGAAAGCACCGTCGATGACGCCGCCACGACGGAGCGCCGCGAGACGGCGCAGCGCAAGCGGGCGGAAGATACGCGCACCGCGGTGGCAGGCGCGCTGGACGAACTCGACCATTGGATTGCCGACCAGCTGCGGCTCGGCCTTTCCGCCTTTGCCGACGCCAGCAGCGAGCGCTGCCGCCGCATTGCCGCGCGGCTTGTCGACATGAAGGCGACGGCGCTTGCCGGACGCATCGACGAAATCCCGGCCCGGCTAATGGCGCTGCGCAGCGAGGAACGGCCGGACGCGGCGATCCGCGAACTCGGCAAGCTGGTGCTGCTGGCCAAAGCCTGGCGCTCGGCGCCCGACGATCCCGAGCTGAAGCGACTGGTGTCGGCGTCCGAAACCCGCGACCAGGTTCTGTCCAGTCCCGACGCGAAGCAGGTCGACAGCCATTGGGAGGTCGTCGGCGAGAAGATCGAGACCCGCCGCGACGGTCTCGTCAGCCATTCGACCTGGCTGCTCGATCTGAAAAGCCCGACGCCGCAGTTTGGGCTGCTGCTCGATTTCTTTCCGGCTTCGGCCGGCCGCCGCTCGGCGGCGTTCACGCCCGGTGACCGGTTCCACGCCCGCCTGGTATTCTACCCGTCGCGCCAGCCACTGCGGGCCTTGGTGGCGGAGCGCAAGGGCGACGTCGTGTCGGGCGCCTGGCCGGATTTCGGCCTCGACGCTGTCAAGGACCCGCTCGCGGCGCATGCGGCGCACCAGGACGCAGCGCCCTGGTCGACCGATAGCCCGCTGATGCTGCCTGCCGGCGCGATCCTGCTCGATGAGCGCGGCACCGCCTGGTGGCAAGCGGCGCACGACCCGCAAGGGATCGCCCTGCCTGTTAGCGGGACCGTCGATCAGACCGTGCTTGGCCTCGACCTCGGGGCCACGGCAGCGCTTTGGAACGGCGCGCGGCTCGATCTGCTGGCCGCGCAAAGCGGCTTCGGGAGGCTCGATCTGTCATGAACGAGCTCGAACTAACCGGCCTGGCGACGATGCGCGACTGCTGGATCACCGGCGGAACCGCGTTCGATCTGGCGCCAACCGCATGGAAGGAGATCGCGGGTGGCGCAAGCCCGGACGAACGGGAGCGACGTCTGCTGGCGATCGCGGCGCAGGCGCTCGATGTCGGCCTGCGGCCGTCGGCGCCGAAGACGCTGAAGCGGCGCCCGCCGCTGCCGAGGCTTGGCCTGCCGCTGCTGCCGGAGCGGTTGCGGCCGCTGTTGCGGGCGGCCCTGAAGAACGCCGCCGATGCGCAGCGCAAGTCGCGTGTCGCGACGCTCGTCGCCAGCCGCGGCTACGTGCTGCATCCGATGGACTGGATGCCTTCGGCATCAGACCAGAACAGCCCTGACATCTATGCGCCGTGGATCGACTGGCAGGCCAGCGTCGAGGGGCTGAAGATTGCCCCGCAGGAGCAGCTGACGGCGCAGAACTGGGATGACTTTTACCCCGCCGCGCGCCGTATCGCGTTGGCCGAGATGCGCCGTCGCGATCCGGCCACGGCCCGCAGCCTGATGGAAGCCAAGGCGACGGGCGAGCCGGCTGAAGTCCGGCTGGCGCTCATCGAACTCATGCATTTCAACCTGACGCCCACGGACGCGCCATTCCTGAAAAGCCTGGCCACCGACCGCTCCGGCAAGGTGCGGGAGCTGGCGGGCCGGCTGCTGGCAAGGCTGGGCGAGCATGGCCGGCCGGGCAACGACGGAGCCGACGACCCCGTTGCCGAACTCGCCGCCTTCATCACAGAAGGCAAATCCGGCTTCATCCGCCGCCGCACCACATACACGCCGGCAAAACTCAAATCGGCTGCGCAAGAAAGTCGTCGCGTCGACCTGTTCGCAAGCTGTTACCTGGTCGATCTTGCGGCGCATTTCGGCAAAACAGAGTCCGATTTCATCGGGGCATGGCAATTCGGTGCCGATGACAGAGCGGATCTGTCTCTCGTTCGGATGGTCGCCGTGTCCGGCAGCGATGCCACGGTGGCGCTGTTGGCGGATACGCTTGTCGCCGAAGGTGGCAAGTCGGCATTGTTTGTCTTCCACCTCATGTTGCGTTTGGACAGCGGCAGGAAGCGGAACCTGATCAGGCAGATCCTGAAGGACGCTCAAAATCTTGAAGCGCTCAACCTGGTCGAAGGCGCCGAAGCGAGTTGGCTTGAATGGGACGATTTGACAAATGGCAAGGCGCTGTCGGCACTGCGCACCATGGTTGCGGGAAACGACGAGCCCGCGAAGCTAAGCGCGGACCACGCCCTGGAAACGATAGGCTTTCTTGCCACAGCGGAGACCGCTGAACGGTTGATCGGCGACATTGTTGCGGCTGGCATGCCGCCGGCGGCAGCCTCGCTCGCTTTCCTGCGCCTCAACGCGGCCCTGACGGGAACCAACACATGACAATCCGGAGAACAGCACCATGAACGCAGCCATCCGCCTCCCTGTCGAGCAGGCCTATGCCGCTGAACTGCAGGCGCTGGCGCGCAATGACGAACGCCAGAAGCCGGCCGGATGGAGCCTGTCGCCGAAGGCCGTGCTGACCTATCTGCTCGGCGGCAAGGCAAGCGACGGCACCGTGATATCGCCGAAATATGTTGGCCGCCGCCGGCTGATGGAAACCGCGGTGGCGACACTCGCTACCGACCGCGCGCTGCTGTTGCTCGGCGTTCCCGGCACCGCCAAGTCCTGGGTGTCGGAACATCTCGCCGCCGCCATCATGGGCAACTCGACGCTAATCGTGCAGTGCACGGCCGGCACCGACGAGAACCAGGTCCGCTACGGCTGGAACTATGCGCAGCTTTTGGCCAAAGGGCCGAGCCAGGAGGCGCTGGTGCCGACGCCGCTCTACCGCGCCATGGAGAGCGGCAAGCTATGCCGCCTGGAAGAGTTGACGCGCATGGGCTCCGATGTTCAGGATACGCTGATCACCGTGCTGTCGGAAAAGATGATGCCGATCCCGGAACTCAACACGTCGCTCTATGCCCAGCGCGGCTTCAACATCATCGCCACCGCAAACAACCGCGACAAGGGCGTCAACGAGCTGTCCTCGGCGCTGAAACGCCGCTTCAATGTGGTGGTGCTGCCGCTGCCCGAGGACATGGCGGAAGAGGTGGCGATCGTCTCCAAGCGGGTCGACGAGATGGCCGGCGGGCTCGACCTGCCGGTGCCGAAAAATGTCAGCGAGGAGATCGCTCGCGTGTTGACCATTTTCCGCGAGCTGCGCTCGGGCGCAACCGCCGACGGCAAGGTGACGCTGAAGACGCCTTCGGGTTCGCTCTCGACCGCCGAGGCGATCGCCACCATGGTCGGCGGCCTCAGCCAGGCGGCGTGGTTCGACAGCGGCAAGCTCGGCGCCGAAGGCCTCGCCGCCAGCCTTGTCGGCGCCATCGTCAAGGACCCGGTGCAGGACAAGGTGGTGCTGGAGGAATATCTCGAAACGGTGCTCAAGAAGCGGCCGGACTATGCCGGCTATTACGCGGCGCTGAACGCAGCGATCTGAGGTCATGAGCGACGTCGCCTATTTCGGCATCCGCCATCACGGGCCGGGCTCCGCCGACAGCCTGGTGCAGGCGCTGCGGGACTTGCAGCCGGTCGCGGTGCTGATCGAAGGGCCGAGCGACGCATCCGCCCTGCTGCCATTGCTGGCGCGCCCGCAGATGCAGCCGCCGGTGGCGCTGCTCTGCTACCCCGAGGACGATCCGGCCGCGACAAGTTTCTGGCCGTTCGCCGAGTTCTCGCCGGAATACCAGGCGGCGGTGTGGGCGGTGGAGAACAAGGCGGCATTGCGGTTCATCGACCTGCCGTCATCGGCACGGTTCGCGGCACCGGCAACCGACGACACCGACAAAACGGCTGACGCCGACAAGCCCGAACCCAAGGACGAAACCGGTGACGATGGCGAGCCCGCATCGCATCGAGACCCGATCGGCACGCTGGCTGCGGCCGCCGGCTATGAAGATGGCGAAAGCTGGTGGGCCGACATTATCGAGCAGAATCCGCAGCCGGGTCCAATCTTCGCTGCCATCACCGATGCGATGACGACGCTGCGCGACGGCGAAGGTGCGATCGCGCCGTTCGAGGCCAAGCGTGAAGCGCATATGCGATTGGAAATCGCCGCCGCGCGCAAGGAATTCGCCGGACCGATCGCCGTCGTCTGCGGCGCATGGCATGTGCCGGCCCTGCAGGCCGCGCACACGCAGAAGAACGACCAGGCGCTGATCAAGGGAATTGCCCGGCGCAAAAGCATCATGACATGGGCGCCATGGACCGGGCCGCGTCTTGCGCTGGGCTATGGTTATGGCGCTGGCGTCGTCGCGCCCGGCTGGTGCAAGCATCTGTGGCGCACACGAGGGCGGCGCGACGCCGCGACGCTGTGGCTGGCGACGATCGCGGCGGTGCTGCGGGCGAAGGGCCATCTGGTGTCGACCGCGTCGCTGATCGAGGCCGAGCGGCTTGCGCGCACACTGGCTGCCATTCGCGAGCGGCCGAAGCCCGGCTTCGAGGAATTGCGCGATGCCGCGATCGCGGCGCTGTTCAACGGCGAAGCGGTGCTGTGGGCGCTGGTCGAGGCCGAGCTGCTTTTGGGCGCGGATGTCGGCGAGATTCCGCCCGACACGCCGCTGGCGCCGCTGATCGAGGACCTGCAGCGCAACCAGAAGGCGGCGCGGCTGAAGCCGGAGGCGCTGGAACGCGAGCTGTCGGTCGATCTGCGCAGCGAAAGCGGACTGTTTCGTTCGACATTGCTGCACCGGCTGAACGTGCTTGGCGTGCAATGGGGCAGGCTGGCCGACGCCGGCCGCAGCCGCGGCACCTTTCGCGAAAAATGGACGCTGGCCTGGGAGCCGGAATATGCCGTGCGCCTGGTCGAGAACCTGATCTACGGCCCGACTATCGAAAAGGCCGCCAATGGCCGCCTGATCCAGATGCTCGGTGCGGCCGCGAGCCTCGACACGCTTGCCGCCCTTGTCCAGAGCGCCATTACGGCGGATCTGTCGGAGGCCGCGAGCGCCGGCCTTGTAGCGTTGGAGGCGCGCGCAGCGCACAGCAGCGAATGCCTGGAGATGCTGGCCTCGGTGCCGCCGCTTGCCGACATCATCCGTTACGGCGAGGCGCGCAAGACCGAAACCAACCGGCTGTCCGGTTTGTTGGAACGGTTGATCGTCGAAGGCGCGATCGCGCTGCCCTATGCGGTGCGCGACCTGGACGAGCAGGCCGCCACCACGCTGGTCGGTGCTGTGCGCAAGGCCGACACGGCGATCCGGCTGGTCGAGCCCGGCGAAGGCGTGCTCGATGCATGGCGCAACGGCCTGACCGGCGTGCTGGAAGGTCCGGGCTCGACGGCGCTGCTCGCCGGCTGCGCCGCGCATCTGCTCTATGAAGCCTGCCAACTGTCGGCAGAGGACGCCGCCGGGCTGCTCGGACGCAGGCTGTCGCCGGGGACGCCGGTCGCCCAGGCAGCGGGGTTCTTCGAAGGTTTCTTCAGCACTGCCGGCCAGCGGCTGATCTACGACGAGGGCCTGCGCGGCGCCGTCGATGGGTGGCTGAAATCGCTCGACGAGGAAGCTTTCATCGCGCATCTGCCATTGCTGCGCCGCGTCTTCTCCAATCTGGACTCGATGGAGCGGCAGCGGTTGATCGAGGCCGTGCTCGGCCGCACCGCAAGGTTGCCGGCCGGCCTGACGCCGGCGCCGGATGGCGGCGAGGGCTGGCGCCGTCACCTGGAGCGGCTTGGGCCATTGCTGGCGGGCGGAGTGTGACAATGGATGACGAAGCCGAAGTGCCCGAACCCGGCCCAGCATCCTCCGATAGCGGGCGCGAGCGCCGCTGGCGGCTGGCGATCGGCGCCGATGACGAGGCTTCCTCCGCCCTTTCCAGTGATGACAAAAAACTGTCTTCGGCGCTCGATGCGCTTTACGGCGACGGCGCCAATGCCGATGCCGACCCGCGCAAGCGGCGCGGCGGGCTCGGCCGCTCGGCGCCACGCGTGGCGCAATGGATGGGCGATATCCGCTCCTTCTTTCCCGCCCAGGTGGTCCAGATCGTCCAGAAGGATGCCTTTGAGCGGCTGAACCTGAAGCAGATGCTGATGGAGCCGGAATTCCTCAAGGCGATCGAGGCCGACGTCAACCTCGTCGCCGACCTGATCTCGCTGCGTTCGGTGATGCCGGCCAAGACCAAGGACATCGCCCGCACCATCATCGCCGACATCGTTGCCAAGCTGATGCAGCGGCTGGAGCAGAAGACCGCCGAGGCGATCCGTGGCGCGCTCGACAAGTCGCGACGCACCAACCGGCCGCGCCAACGCGACATCGACTGGCCGCGCACCATCTCGGCCAATCTTCGCCACTACCAGCCTGAGCACAAAACCGTCGTGCCGGAAAAACTGGTCGGCTTCATGCGCAAGCAACGCCGGCTGGTCGATCTCGACGAAGTGGTGCTGTGCGTCGACCAGTCCGGCTCGATGGCGAGCTCGGTGATCTACGCCTCGATTTTCGCCGCGGTGATGGCGTCGCTGCCGGTCGTGCGCACCAAGCTGGTCTGTTTCGACACGGCCATCGTCGACCTGACCGAAGAGCTCAGCGACCCGGTCGAGGTGCTGTTTGGCGTGCAGCTCGGCGGCGGCACCGACATCAACCAGGCGGTCGCCTATTGCGCCGACCGCATCGAGCGGCCGACCAAATCCCACTTCGTGCTGATCACCGACCTCTATGAGGGCGGCAACGGCCAGGACTTGCTGCGGCGGCTTGCGGCGCTGGTCCGGTCCGGCGTCAATGTCATCGTGCTGCTGGCGCTGACCGATCAGGGCCGGCCGGGCTATGATCCGGCGATGTCGGCTTCGGTCGCGGCACTTGGCATACCGGTCTTCGCCTGCACGCCGGACCTGTTTCCCGACATGATGGCGGCGGCGTTGCGGCGCGAGGATATCGGCGCCTGGGCAGCCGGCGCCGACATCAAGCTGATCCGCGCCGAGACGGAGCCGAGCAGTCAGGCCTGACTATTCGAACGAATAGGCAAACCCGTCAGTGGAAGCGCTGACGGTCACCTTGGTCATCTTCTCGCCGTCGAGCGACCGGTTCAGCACGCCGCGGCTGAGTTCCGGCAACAGCGTGTTGGTGAGGATGGCGTCGATCATGCGGCCACCGGACTCGATTTCGGTGCAGCGCGCCCTGACCAGCGCCATGACGCCGTCGCCGATCACCAGTTCGGCGTCGTGGCTGGCGCGCAGCCGCCGCGCGATCTTGCCGAACTGATGGCGGGTGATGGCCTCGATCATCGAATCCGAGAGCGGATAGTAAGGGATGGTCACGACGCGGCCGAGGAAGGCCGCTGGAAACACCTTCAGCAGTGGAGCGCGCAGTGCAGCATCGAGGCCGTCGAGCCCTGCCCTCACCGTGCCGTTGCCGGTCCGCTCCATGATGACTTCGGAGCCGACATTGGACGTCAGCAGGATCAGCGTGTTCTTGAAGTCGATGCGCCTTCCCTCGCTGTCATCCATCATGCCCTTGTCGAAGACCTGGAAAAAGATCTCGTGGACGTCGGGATGCGCCTTCTCGACCTCGTCGAGCAGGATCACCGAATAGGGTTTTCGGCGCACGGCCTCGGTGAGAATGCCACCCTTGCCGTAGCCGACATAGCCGGGCGGTGCGCCCTTGAGCGTCGAGACGGTGTGCGCCTCCTGGAATTCGGACATGTTGATCGAGATCAGGTTCTGTTCGCCGCCATAGAGCGTCTCGGCCAACGCCAGGGCCGTCTCGGTCTTGCCGACTCCCGAGGGGCCGCAGAGCAGGAACACGCCGACCGGCTTTTCCGGCGCTCCGAGCCCGGCGCGGCTGGTCTGCACGCGCTTGGCAATCATCTCCATGGCGTGATCCTGGCCGACGACACGTTCGGACAGCGTGGTGGCCAGCTTGAGCGCCTTTTCGGTCTGGCTGGACAGCATCCGTCCCGTCGGGATGCCGGTCCAGTCCTGGACCACGGCAGCTACCGCATTGCGGTCGACCGACGGCAGGATCAGCGGCGTCTCGCCTTGCGCGGTGGCAAGCTCGGCCATGAGTTCACGCAGCCGCGCCAGATCGGCGGCAGGATCTGACGGCGCAGCTTCGGCAGCCGGCGCTTCGGTCTCGGACGTTTCGGCCTTGGGCGTCTCGGCCTTGGGCACCTTGGTCTTTTCTTCGTCCGGCGCTGCCGGTTCGGCTTCGGCCTCAGCTGTCGCCACCGCATCGAGCGGGACGCCGTCGCCGCGCAGCCGCGCGCGCAGTTCGAGGATCTCGGCAACCAGCGCCTTTTCGCGCTCCCAGCGCTCCTCGGCGGCGGCGAGCATGGTCCCGGCTTCAGTGAGCCCGGCCTCGACCCGCGCCTGCCGGTCAGTTACTTCGATGCCGATCGCGGCCTCGCGGCCGATGATGCCGCTTTCGACTTCCAGCGCCTGGCGGCGCCGCAAAATGTCCTCGACCTCGGCCGGCGTCGCATGCTGCGAGATCGCCACCCTGGCGCAAGCGGTGTCGAGCAGGCTGACCGCCTTGTCGGGCAATTGCCGCGCCGGGATGTAACGATGCGACAGGCCGACCGCCGCCTCGATCGCCTCGTCCAGGATCTGCACTTCGTGATGCTGTTCGAGCACGCCGGCTACACCGCGCAGCATGAGCACAGCGACCGCTTCCGACGGCTCATCGATCTTGACCACCTGGAAACGGCGGGTCAGCGCCGGGTCCTTTTCGATGTGCTGCTTGTACTCGGCCCAGGTGGTTGCGGCGATGGTGCGCAATTCGCCGCGCGCCAGCGCCGGCTTCAAGAGATTGGCGGCATCGCCGGTTCCGGCGGCACCACCGGCGCCGATCAGCGTGTGCGCCTCGTCGATGAACAGGATGACCGGCGTCTCGGATGACTGAACTTCGTCGATCACCGCCTTCAGGCGCTTCTCGAACTCGCCCTTGACGCTGGCGCCGGCCTGCATCAGGCCGACGTCGAGCATACGCACGCTGATGCCCTGCAGGGGCGGCGGCACGTCGCCCTGGGCGATGCGCAGGGCAAACCCCTCGACCACCGCGGTCTTGCCGACACCGGCCTCGCCGGTCAGGATCGGGTTGTTCTGCCGGCGCCGCATCAGGATATCGATGATCTGCCGGATCTCCGGGTCTCGGCCGACGACCGGGTCGATCTTGCCGTCATGGGCGCGCTGGGTGAGGTCTGTGGCGTATTTGGCCAGCGCGGAGTCCCCGCCCGGAGCTCGCCGCGGCGCCTCCGCGGTGGGAGCCACTGCTGCCGTGGCGCCGGCTTCGAGCGAACCGTCCACCACCTCGGCAAAGCGGGCGATGACCCCGTCGGCGTCGATCTTGTCGAATTCGCCGCTGATCTTCGCCACCAGGCCTTCCAGCACCGGCGTCTTCAGGCAGGCGAGCACGACATGGGCGCTGCGGACCTCCTCCATGCCGAATTCCAGCGTCGCCAGATTCCAGGCTTCCTGGATGGCGTGGAAAATGTGGTCGGAAAATTCCTCGATCGAGGTGGCGCCGTAGGGCAGCTTGTCGACGGCGCGGGTCATTTCGCTGGTAAGCCGGCTGGCATCGACGCCGGCATCGGCAATGATCATCTGCACATCCGAACGCTCGGACAGCACCAGTTGTTCTATGAAATGGACGAGTTCGACGTAAGGATTGCCGCGCAGCTTGGCGCTGTCGGCGGCGGCCTTGAAGGCGCGCAGGCAGACCGGATTGAGCTTGCCAACCAGTTCCTTGCGTTTGAACCCCTGCGACGACCGGCGCTGTTCCATCGAACGTGCTCCTGCAATCTGCCCGTCGACAGCCTGCCACATAAGCAGCCGCTTGACAAAGCGCTTGATGCAGCCGGCCTTTTCCCTTTGTGGAGAGTCCCGCGCCGCCAAATGCAGACAACCACGATTTTTTCTAATCCTATGCGATGCGCTTCACATACGAGGTTGGCCAAGCACGCCATGAATTGCGCCATCCGAGACGCAGTTGCACCGACATTCATTAGCGCTCGTTAACTTTTGAGCGGATGGCGAATTGTGGGAATATGCAACCGTGTGCTAACGTTGGGTCACGTACGGTTTTAGAGCCGGTCGCCGGGGGTATCTGTGATCGATCTCGCACTCTGGCTTGCTCCGCTGGACGGTGAAAATCCGTCAGGCGAAGACTTGCGCAACGATCCGGCTTTTCATGAGCTGGAGCGGCTCACGGAGCCGCAGGTCAAGGTCGTCCATGACGGGCGCAACAAGCCAGCCGCGCAATCGACCATTCCGGTCGACTGGCCTGCCGTGCTCGGCAAGGCCGAGGAGTTGCGTTCGCATGGCCGCGACCTGCGCCTGCTCGTCATTGTCGCCCGGGCGCTGGCCAATGAAGAGGGATTGGCCGGACTGGCACAGGGCCTGACCCTGATTGCAAGGACCTTCGAGACGCATTGGGAGACGATGCACCCGGCGCTGCGGGCCAGCCCCCAACCACGCGAGGCCGCCTTGCGCCGCCTCAACGCGCTGGCCGACCTGCAGAACGGCCAGGAAGGCCTGCTGGCGAACCTCAGGCAGATGGTCTTCTTCGCGCCGCGTCCCATCGGGCCGATCAGCGGACGCGATCTCGAACAGGGTGCGCTCGACGATCGCGTCATGCTTCAGGAAGCGGCGTCGGGATTGAATGCCACGGAGAAGGCAGCACTGGTCAGCGCGCACGGACAGCTCCTGAACCGGGTGGGCAGCGGTTGTGCCGCCCATCAGGACCAGGCCGGTGAACAGATGACGGCGCTCATCGCCGGGGCGCACGCAGCGATCGAGGCGCTCGACGCGGTCGATGCGGCGCTGAATGCCCGCCTTGACAGCAACGGGGCCGCCGTCCCGGACCTGAAACGATTTTTGCAGCGCGTGCTGACGACGCTGGAACGCAATACGGCGGTCGAGACCACGGAAGAGGCAGCGACGAAGGGGGCTGCCAGCCCGGCTGCTCCCCCGGCAAGCCCGGCCGCGCCGGTCAGAAACGGTCATGGAGCCGAGACGATGGCAAGCTACGCGGAGACCGGTGCGGGGCTCCCGGACAGGATTTCCTCGCGCGACGATGTGGTGAAGTGCCTCGACCTTGTGGTCGCGTTCTACGACCGCACCGAGCCGTCGAGTCCGATCCCGCATCTCGCCCGCCGGGTGCGCAGGATGGTGCACATGGATTTCGTTGAACTGATGGAAGACCTCGCCCCGTCGGGGCTCAAGGAATTCCGGCTGCTCGCCGGCGTTCCCGACGCCAAGAAGACTGCCCAGAAGGATGAAAGGTAGCAACACATGCCAGCCGAAAGCAAAGCGAAGGTCATCGAGCGAAATCGCGCCCCGCGCGTGCAGATCGCCTACGATGTCGAAACCTACGGCAGCCCGACGACGATCGAACTGCCGTTCGTCATGGGCGTGATGGCCGACCTGTCGGGCGCATCGCAGACCAGGGAAGCGTCCAAGACGGTGCTCGACCGTTCCTTTGTCGAGACCGATGCCAACCGCTTCCCCAAATTCATGGAAGCGCTGGGACCCAGGGTCAAGGCGCGGGTGAAGAACACGCTGCCGCAGGCCGAGGGACAGGAGCGCGACGAAGAACTGGCGCTCGACCTGACCTTCACCAAGATGGGCGATTTCGCCCCCGACAAGATCGCCGAACAGGTCCCGCAACTGGCCGAAATCCTCAAGATGCGGCGCCAGCTCGAGGAGCTGCTCGGCTTCATGGACGGCCGCGTCGATGCCGAAAAGCGCATCGCCCAATTGCTGAACAATCAGCCGCTGCTTGGCCAGATCGCCGCCCAGGCGCTGTCCGACGACAAGGGTGAGGAATAGATCATGGCCGAACAGCAAAAGACCGCAGCATCCGTCGCCGAGGCCGAGGCCGTCGATCTCGGCGAATTCAGCCAGCTCTTGGAGAAGGACTTCAAGGTCAAGAAGGACGACAGCGAGAAGCTGCAGCAGCTGGTTCGCAACCTGGCTCTGGCGGCGCAGTCGCGCTCCGAGACGACGACGATTTCGTCCAACTCGATCAAGTCGATCAAGTCGTTGATCGCCGGCATCGACAAGATGCTGACGACCCAGGTCAACGAAATCCTGCACGCGCCGGAAGTGCGGCAGATGGAAGGCACCTGGCGCGGCCTCTGGTACCTCATCAACAACACCGAGACGGATCAGAAGCTGAAGATCCGGGTGATGAACATTTCCAAGGAGCAGCTGGCCGATACGCTCGAAGACTATGAAGGCCAGATGTGGGACCAGAGCCCGATCTTCAAGAAGGTCTACACCGACGAGTATTCGATGCTCGGCGGCGAACCGATCGGCTGCGTCATCGGCGCCTACGAGTTCTCCAACCACCCGCGCGACGTCGGCCTGTTGCGCAACATCTCCGGCATCTGCGCCTCGGCGCACACGCCGTTCATCGCCGCCGCCTCGCCACGGCTGTTCCGCATGGACAGCTGGCAGGAACTGCCCAACCCGCAGGACCTGCAGCAGATCGTCTCCAACCCGGCCTACGCCTCGTGGCAATCGCTGCGCGAGAGCGAGGATGCGCGCTATATCGGGCTGACCATGCCGCGCGTGCTGGCGCGGCTGCCCTACGGCTCGGAGACAGTCCCGGTCAAGGGCTTCTCCTTCGAGGAGGAAGTGCAGGGCGATCACAACAAATATGTCTGGATGAACGCTGCCTTCCCGATGGGCGTCAACATCAACCGCAGCCACAAGCTCTATGGCTGGGGCACCCAGATCCGCGGCGTCGAAAATGGCGGCACTGTGCTTAACCTGCCGGTGCACTCCTTCCCGACCGATGACGGCTCGATCGCGATGAAATGCCCGACGGAAGTCGCCATCGACGACCGGCGCGAGGCGGAACTGGCCAAGCTCGGGCTGATGCCGATCCTGCATCGCAAGAACACCGATCTCGCGGCCTTTATCGGCGCCCATTCGCTGCAAGATGACGAGACGCGGGCGGGCCGCCTGGTCGACCCCGACGCCCAGTCCAATGAGCGGCTCTCCGCCAACCTGCCCTATCTGTTCCCGGTCTCGCGCTTTGCGCACTACCTCAAGGCGATTGCGCGCGACAAGGTCGGATCGTTCAAGGAACGCACCGACATGCAGATCTGGTTGACCGAATGGATCAACCGGTACGTGCTGGCCAACCCGGCCTTCGCCGACGACAAGGCGCGCGCCAAGCGTCCGCTTGCCGCCGCCGAGGTGCAGGTCGACAGCGTGGAGGGCCGGCCGGGCTACTACAACGCCCGCTTTTATCTGCGCCCGCACTACCAGCTGGAGGGCATCAACGCCTCACTCAGGCTGGTGTCGGAATTGCCGTCCGTGAAGACCTGATTGCAGCAACCAAACCTTTGTTTGAAAGCGGTGGAGAACGAAAATGCCCACAATGAAGATCGACGGTTTTCTGAAAGTTCCGGATATCAAGGGGCCCAGCACACGCGACGGCCATGACGACGAGATCGAAATCCATGGCGTCGATTACAAGATGGTCGCGCCCTACGACCCCAATTCCCTCTCGCGCCGAGGCCGCGTGTCGATGGGCATGATCAAGTTCACCAAGCACTATGACAAGGCCTCACCCTATCTGGCCAAGGCCCTGTTCGAAAACAAGGCGCTGGACGAGGTCAAATTCTCCGCGCGGCGGACCATCGACGGCGAGAGCAAGGACTATCTGGTCGTTACCCTGACCGACGCCTCGATCATGGAATACGACATGTCGCAGGCCGATGATGAAGCCGACCTGATCCAGGAGGAAGTCTCCTTCGCCTACAAGAAGATCAAGTTCGTCTATGACGACAATGACGAAGCCGAAATGGATGTCTATGTCGGCAAGTGAGGGGCGAGCAAAGCGCCCTGCCGCCGACAAGGTACAGGCGGGCGGTTCACGGGCCAAGCGCGAGGCGGTACAGCCTTCGCTGTGGGACCGCCTCGTCAACGATCTGCCGGGCCTGAGCTCGGAGATAGACGGGCTCAGGCAGGCTCTGCAGGAGGAGCTTGGCGCAGAGCGCCTGGACGAGCTGCTGGCAGACGGACCGAGGCGCATCGACGCCGATGACGCATTGAACCCCGATCAGAAGCGCCGGCTGCACCGGCTGGCGTTTCAGAACCGGCACCGTGGCGAGCTTGAAAGCCGAGGCATCGTGGTGTCGCCCGATGTGCTGCGCGAGGCCGTGCGGCGCGACATCGAGGCGCTGTTCAACACCGAGCGTTTCGAATCCGCGCCGCTGCTATCCGATCTCGAGGCCGAGCAGATGACCGACCGTCCGACATCGCTGGCCGACTTTCCGGAGGTGCGCCGCAGCGTTGTCAATTATGGCGTGCCGTCCTTCTCCGGCCGGTCGTCGCGCGACTTCGATCGCGATGTTCTGGCACGCGAGATCCGCGCCGTGCTCGCCGCATTCGAGCCGCGGCTGAAGGAGAGCGCGACGAAAGTCACGGTCAACCTCGGCGACAAGACCGGCCTGAAGATCGAGATCGACGCCGTGCTGATCATGACGCCGACGCCCGAGCGCATGCGCCTGCGCACGACGATCAATCTCGACAACGGACTGGCGCGCACCGAGTTCAGGGAAGCCTGAGAGATGGACCGGGTCTTCGTAGAATATTACGAGGAGGAACTGTCCCACATACGCGGGCTGGCGGCGGAGTTCGCCGACATGCATCCGGCGGTTGCCCGCAATTTGTCGCTGGATACGGTGCCGTGTCCCGACCCCTATGTGGAGCGGCTGCTCGACGGCGTCGCCTTCCTCGCCGCGCGCACGCGCCTGAAGGTGGATGCCGAGCGCTCGCGGTTTTCGCGCAGCATCCTCGACGTGCTTTATCCCGATCTCGTCACGCCGGCGCCGGCAACCGCCATGGTGGTGCTGAAGCCCGGCCAGCAGGTGCAGACAATGCTTGCCGGCCACGTCGTCAAGCGCGGCACGCGGCTGGTCTCCAGCCTGCAGGCCGGCCTGTCGACACGCTGCACCTTCACCACCGCGCAGGACATGACGCTGTTTCCGATCGCGATCAGTTCGGTCGGCTATTTCCAGGACCGCAGCGCGCTTGCCGCCGCCGGCATCGGCCCGATCGCCGGCAAGGCCGGCGAAGCGGCACTTCGCATCACGCTGGCGCGGACCGGCAAAGGCAAGCTCGACGAACTGGCGCTCGACCGGCTCGACTTCTATTTCGCCAACCGCACCAAGGCGCCGCTGATCTTCGACGCCATCTTCGGAGTCTGCTCTGGTGTCGGCGCTCGACCGGAAGGCAAGACCAATCCATTGTCGCCGCTACCGCCGCCGGAGATGGTCGGCATTGCCGATGCCGAGGCGCTGATGCCGCGCACGCGGCCGACCTTCGAAGGCTACCGCCTGCTGCGCGAATATTTCATGATGCCCGAGCGCTTCCATTATGGGCGCGTCACCGGCTTGCTGCCGGTCGTGCGCAAATGCCAGGCCGGGCTCGAAATCATCTTCCTGTTCCGGCGTCCGGTGCCCGAACTCGCCGATCTGACGCCGGCGGATTTCGATCTCTTCGCCACCCCGATCATCAATCTCTTCGAGCGCGAGTGCAACATCGTCGAGCTCGACCAGCGCAAGACGCGCCAGGTGCTGCATGCCGACCGCACGCGGGCGCGCGACTTTGAAATCTACCGCGTCATCCGCGTCGAAGACGCCGATGCCGAGGGACCCGACGCGGAGATACCGGAACTCTTCAGCCTTGGGCAAAATCGCGGCAGCGGCTGGGTCTATTCGACGGAGCGGCGGCCGCGCCGGCCGACCGAGGACGAGCGGCGCCAGGGCGTGACGCGGACCTCCTATGCCGGGGACGACGTCTTCCTGGCGGTTTCGCGCCCAGTCAACAGTCAGGCCAACCGGCCGCTCAAGCGCGTCGACGTCGTGGCACTGTGCACAAACCGCGATCTTGCCATCCTCGACGACACGCCAACGCTGACGCTGGAAGCGGGCGACCCGGTGGAATCGGTCAGGCTGCTCGGCGCGCTGCGTTCGCCGCAGCCGGCCATCCCGGCAGCGCTGCCGACCGGCGCCGACAGCGAGTCGCGCGCCGACGACCTGGCCTGGCGGCTGGTCTCGCAGCTGGCGCTGAACTTCCTCAGCCTGGCCAAGGAAGGCCGCGGCGTCGATCCGCTGCATGCGCTGCTCGATCTCTATGCCGAACGCGGCGATCCCGGGCTTGCCCGCAATGTACGCTCGATCGTGCGCATCGATTCGCGCGCGGTGATCGAAAGGCTGGCGATCGAAGGACCAATGTGTTTTGGGCGCGGCACGGAGGTGACGCTGCATGTCGACCAGTCGGTGCTGGCGGGACAGAGCACTCTGCTGCTGTCGGGCCTGCTGTCGCGGCTGTTTGCCCGCCATGCCGGCATTAACGGGTTCGTGCGCACGCGCACGCGGTTGCTCCAGAAACAGGAGGATGTGCCATGGCCGATGACGCCCGGCAATCGCTACCTGATCTAGAGCGAGCCGCAACCCTGTCCGAGAGTTTCGACTTTTTCGAACTGCTGCGCCGGCTGGAGCGGCAAGGCGGCCTGTTCGGCCATTCCGGCCGGCCGGACCGCGAGCCGGCAAGGCTCGGCCAGAATGTGCGGCTGTCCTTCGCAGTGCAGGACGTGGTGGATTTCCACGAACCGACGGACAAGTCGCCGGCGCGGGTGACGGTCAACAATCTCGGCCTGCTCGGGCCTGAAGGGCCGATGCCGCTGCATCTGACGCGCTGGGTGCTCGATCGGCTTTCGCAGCGCTGGTATGCAGGCGCCGAGGCGCGGCAAACGAGCGACACGACCTTCGTCGATTTCGTCAACATCCTGCAGCACCGGATGATCGCGCTTTATTATCGCGCCTGGGCGGATGCGCATCCGGCCGTGCAGGTCGAACGCGGTGTCGGCGGCCGCGTCCGTTCGATGCTGGAAGCGATGGCCGGCATCGGGCTGCCGGGCACCCAGGACGCCGAACTCGATGCGGTAAAGCTTCGCCAGGCCGCCTCGCTCGCCAGCCAGGTCGAGGGTCCCGAACGGCTGACGCTGTTCATTGCCGAAGCCTTCAAGGTTCCGGTGGTGCTGAAGGAATTCGTCGGCGCCTGGATGACCATTCCCAAGGCGCTGCAGAGCCGGCTGGCCGGCAGCTATGCCACACTCGGCCGCAGCGCCACCATCGGCCCGCGCAGCTTCAGCCGGCAAAGCCGAATCGAACTGCGCATCGGTGCGCTCAGCTATATCGACTACAAGGCGTTCCTGCCCGGCGGCGAGCGGCTGAAGTTGTTGAAGCAGGCGGTGCGCGACCTGATCGGCGAGACCATCGATGTCGATCTCAGGATCGTGCTTGCGGCAAAGGCAGTGCCGCCGGCAAAGCTCGGCACCGTCCAGCTTGCCCGCACCACCTGGCTGGCGCGCAACCCTGCGCGAGGCGATGCCGAAGACATGCGGCTGCGCACCATCGTCGGCTGGCGCGAAGAGGTGGCGGCATGAGCCTGCTGCTGACGCTCGAACAGGGACCCCGCGCGCAAGTCACGCGGCAGGCGCGGCTGGACGAGGGTGAGCTGGTGATCGGCCGCAGCGCCGACGCCGACTGGCAGATCAACGATCCCGACATGTTCGTCTCGCGCGCCCACTGCAAGATCACCAGCAAGCAGGGCGGCTATTTCGTCACCGATACTTCCAGCAGCGGGCTGTTCATCGACGATGCCAGCAGCCCACTCGGCGCGGGAAATACCGAGCGCCTGCAAAGCGGCATGCGGCTGCGGTTGGGCGACTATGTGGTGTGCGTCGATTTGCAGACGGCGAAGACCGAGGCGCCGGCCTTGAGGCCTTCGATGCCCGCCAGCAAGCCGGTGGCGTCGCGGGCGCCGGTCAGTCTCGGTGGCGACGATTTCTTTTCGTCCACGACCCAAGAAGAGCCGGGACGGCCACGCCCTGCCAACCTGCCCGATCCGTTCGAAAAGCCGGTGCCCGGCGCGTTCGCGCGTGCGGATGAACGCAGCTCGCAGGCGTTCGACGATCCATTCAGCCTCGACCCGGTGGCGACGCCGGCGCCAGAGGCCGTCACCGACAAAAGCGGCGGCAAGCCGCTGTTCGACGACCCCTTCGGCCTCGACTCCGCGCCGCTGTCGAGAGAGCCTAGCAGATCCAATTCCGAGCAGCCGCCGGCCTACGATGACGGGTTTGGTTTTGGCCCGGCCGAGTCCACCAGCCTCGACGTTGGCGCGACGGATGGCGGCGCAATCGATGCGGCCTCGCCTGCTCCCTCCGCGGCGCCGTGGGAGCTGCCGGCTCGCGCGGCCGAGCCATCGCCAAAGCCAACCCCGCAACCACCGCCCCGCCCTCCTGTCCGGCAAGCTGCAGCACGGCCATCGACCGGACAGCCGGACGCGGACTTTCGCGCTGCTTTCCTGCGCGGCATGGGTATGGACGAGGCCGGCTTTCCCGGCCGCAATCCGGTTGCCGACATGGAGAAATTCGGCCGCGAGTACCGGCTGATGATGGATGGGCTGATGCAGCTTTTGCGCAAGCGCGCCGAAGAGAAGGGCAACGCTCGCGTCGCGCAGACCGTGGTTGGCGCGTCCGAGGTCAACCCGCTCAAATTCCTGCCCTCGGTCGACGATGCGCTGGTGACCATGCTGGCCGAGCGCAGCCCCGGTTTCCTCGGCGCCGAAGCGGCGATCAAGGACGCGGTGCGCGATCTGGCGCAGCATCACGTTCGCGCCTGGCGCGGCGTGCAAGGCGCCCTCAAGCGCATGATCGACCGCTTTGATCCGGCGGCGATCGAGCAGGAACTGAAGTCGAGCTCGGCGATCGGCAATCTGCTGACCGGCGGGCGCGGCGCCAAGCTCTGGGAATTGTACCAGAAACGCCACCGTGAAATCGCTCACAGCGCCGAGACGCGCTTTCTGGGCGAGATCGGCGCTGATTTTCGTGATGCATATGAGGAGGACTGAGACATGATCGACAGACGCGAATTTATCCTTGCCATCGGGGCGACGGGACTGCTGACGGCTTGCCAGAGCGGCCCGCCCAAACCATCCGTCATCACAGTGAATCTTGCCGGCGGCGCCGGCATGAACCCGGGACCGGGCGGCGGCGACAGGCCGGTGACGGTGATGATCTTGCGGCTGAAAAGCACCGGCGCCTTCAATTCGGCCGATTATTTCGCCCTGCAGGGCGGTGCCGGCTCCGCACTTGGCGGCGATCTCATCGGCTCCGACACGATTTCCGTCGGACCCGGCAAGACCGCATCGAAGACCATCACGGTCGAACCGGAAGTGGCCGCACTCGGCTTCGTCGCGCTGATCAGGGAACCCACCGGACGCAACTGGCGCACGACCAAGTCGGTGTCGCCGGGATCGAAGTTCACCGTCAATGTGAAGCTCGGCAGCGGCGGCATTTCCGCCTAGCGGCGGCGGGTCCGCAAAGCCGCGCCAAGGTGACGAGCAGGAAGCAGAGAGTGCCGGCATGAGCGATGCAAACAGGGTGCTGTGGTCGGAGGGGCTTTTCCTTCGCACCCAGCATTTCCAGCAACAGGACCGCTTCTTCGAAGCGACGGTGCGCGGCGCCTTGCAGGCCGGGCATCTGCATACGTTCGGCTTTCGAACGCTGACGCTCGATCAGGCACAGCTCGATGCCGGCCAGATTTCGGTGCTCTCGGCACGCGGCATCTTTCCAGACGGGACGCCGTTCGCGATCCCCGAGACGATGGATGCGCCGCGGCCGCTGGCGGTGACGCCGGAAATGGGCGCGGGACCGGTGCTGATCGCGCTGCCGCTCGAACCGCCCGGCGGCGTCGGCTTCGACCCCGCTCATGCCGAGCCGTCCGGCGCGCGCTATCGCGGCCGGATCGTCTCGGTGCGCGACGCCGTGCATGGCGGCTCCGATCCCGAGGAAATCGAGATCGCGCGACCACAGGCGCTGTTGCTGGCGCCGGGCACGGCCGTGGGCGGCTACACCGCGCTGCCGGTTGCCGATCTCAAGGGTGTGCGCGCCGATGGCGGCGTGGCCCTGGACGATACGTTCCTGCCGCCGACCTTGGTCATCGGCGCGGCGTCCTGGTACAGCCGCCTGCTGCAGGAAGTGGTCACCGGCGTCGACCAGATCGCCGAGGCGCATGGCAAGATGGTGCTGGGCGGCCCCGGGCGCAGCGTCGAGGATCTTCTGATCCTGAACCTGGTCAACGCCGCGCGGCCGCGGCTGGCGCACATGCTGGCGCAGGACGTGTTCCATCCGGCCGAGGTCTACATGGAACTTGCCGGCCTTGCCGGCTCGATGGCGACCTACGGCTCGAGCGCAAGGCGGCTCGGCGAACTGCCCGTCTATGACCACATGGCACCGGGCCCCGCCTATTCGGCGCTGGCCGACGCGCTGCGTTCGCTGATCCTCAGCCTGCGCTACATCGAGCCGAAATCGCGCGCGCTGCCGGTCATGCGCCATGCCACCAATGTGTGGAAGATCCGCATCGACAACCCGAAACTTCTGGTGGCGAGCCGCATCGTGGTGCGGATCGGCTCCGAACTGTCGGAGGATGCCTTGCGCAAGATTTTCGTCAACCAGGCGACCGTCGGCTCGGCCAGCGAATTCGAAGGGCTGTGGAAATCACGCCTGCCCGGCATTCCGCTAAAGCCACTGCATTCGCAGCCGCGCGAAATTCCCTATGACGGCGACCGGCTGTGCCTCGAACTCGACCAGAAAAGCGAGCACTGGGCTTCGCTTCTCGAAGCGCCCGGTTTTGTGATCGGCGTTTCGGGCGTGCTGCCCAGCGAACCGCAGGTCGACTGCTACTCGGTCAACAGGTGAGATGATGAGCAGGGACGATCCATTCGGACTGTCCGAGGATCGGGAGCGGACGCGCATTCGGCTGAGCGGAGCGCCAACGCCGCGCGCCATGCCGCTGCCGGCGTCAGGGGTGACCGCGAAACGCTCCGCGCGCGCGCATCCGAACGTGCTCGTCAACGCGTTCTCGCCGCTGCTGGAATTTGCACCCGAACTCGAAAACGCGCAGCCGCCTGAGAACCCGGAAGCCCTGCGCACCAGGCTGCTCGACGAACTCGTGCGCTGCCGCGACGCCACCATGGCACAGGGATCGTCACTTGAGTGCGCCGACCAGGCCGCGTGGCTGGTGGCCGCGTTGCTCGATGATCTGGCGCTGAACACGCCGTGGGGCGGCGCCAGCGCATGGCCACGCCAGCCGCTGGTGGTGATGCTGCGCGGCGACGTCGATGCCGGCGCGCAGTTCTTCGCCCGTCTTGAAGAGCTGGAGCGCCATCCCAATCGCGACCGCGAAATGCTGGAGTTGCAATATCATTGCATGGCGCTCGGCTTCCGCGGCAAATATCGCGTGCCGGGCCGCTCCGGCGACCGTTCGCTCAATGCCGTGCGTGTGGCCGCGGCGCGCTTCCTGCGCGACAGCGACGCCGAAGGCGCACAGCTTTCGCCCAACTGGAAGGGCGTGATCGCCTCCGACGAGCCGCAGCGCTTCATCGTGCCGATCTGGGTGATGGTTGCGGCAGCGGCGGTGATCGCCACCGCCATTCATATCGGGCTGTCGATGAGCCTGAGCAGCCAGGCGGTCGAGCTTTCGGCGCTGGTTCGCGCCTTGCCGCCGCCGACGCGTACGGATGTCACCCGCGCTTCGCCGAAGGTCGACGCGCCGCCGCCGGTGGCGGTGGATTTCGCGCTGCTGCCGGAATTCCAGGCGGCAGCACCCGACGAGCTCAAGAGAGCGCTGAGCGGCACGGAGAGCGTGTCGCTGGCGCGGCTGGTCATCCAGGCCTCCAATCCCGAACTCTTCCAGTCGTCGCGCGCGCAGCTGACAGACGGCTTCGATCCGCTCATCGCCTCGGTCGCCAAGGTGATCCTCGAGAACCAGGAGCTGATCGGCGATATCACCGTGGTCGGCCACACCGACGGCGTTCCCTTGCAAAAGACCAACCCACTGTCCACCAACCAGCGGCTGTCGGAAGCCCGCGCCGCGGAAATTGCCGATATCCTGATTCAGAACGGCGTGCCGAAGGAGCGCGTGCGCTCCGAAGGCCGGGCCGCCACCGATCCGGTGGCCGACGACGGCACACGCGAAGGCCGGGCCTTGAACCGCCGCGTCGAAGTGCTGGTCGAAAAGAGGCTGTGACATGTTCATCCTGCGCTTCCTCTGGGCGGTCCTGACTTCGCGTTTCCTGTGGACGCTGATCGGCCTGGCGCTGCTGTCGCTGATCATCTGGGTATTCGGCCCGATCGTACGGGTCGGCGACTATGTGCCGATGGCGTCGGAGACGGTGCGCATCGTCATCATCGCTCTTCTGGTGATCTTCTGGCTGATCTGGCTGATCGTCGCGCAGCGCCGCGCGATCCGCGCCAACCGCATGTTCGTCGCCGAGATTTCCGCCCCGGTCGAGGAAAAGCGGCTCAGCCCGGGCGAGGAAAACGTCGCCGCGGTCGGCGCCAAGTTCCAGGACGTCATGGTCGAGTTGAAGCGCCGCAAGCTCGGCGGCCGCAAGTTCCTGCGCGAGATGCCGTGGTATGTGATCGTCGGCCCCCCGGCGACCGGCAAGACGACGGCATTGCGCCAATCCGGCCTCAACTTTCCGATCGACCTCACCGACGATCTGCAGGGCATCGGCGGTACCCGCAACTGCGACTGGTTCTTCTCCGAAAACGCAGTGATGATCGACACCGCCGGGCGCTATGTCCAGCAGGAAAGCCAGCCCGATGTCGACGCCGTGGAATGGCTGGGTTTCCTCGATCTGTTGAAGAAGCATCGTGGCCGTCGTGCGCTGAACGGCGTCATCGTTGCGCTTGGGATCGACGCGCTGTCCGAGGGCGACGAAGCCGTCAAGGCGCATGGCCGCAAGATCCGCAGGCGCCTGGCCGAGCTCGAAGAGCGGCTGGAAATCCGCCTGCCAGTCTATCTGATGCTGACCAAGGCCGATCTGATCAGAGGCTTCGAGGCCTTCTTCGGCGGCCTGTCGACGGCGGCGCGCGAACAGGTATGGGGGACGACCTTCCCGCTCGATGCACGCGTCGACGCCAAGACGATCGCGGGCGAAATCACGACGCTGTCGAGGGAGCTGGAAAAGCGACTGGTGCCGCGGCTGGAAGACGAGGATAAGCTGGCCGAACGGGCCGAGATCTTCCGCTTTCCCGCACAGCTGCAAAGCCTGTCCGAGCCCATCCAGGTGCTGGTCGAGGCGATGTTCGGCGAGAGCCGCTACGAGGAGGCAGCCTGGCTGCGCGGCCTCTATCTGACCTCGGCGACCCAGGAAGGCGCGCCGATCGACCGGCTGACCGCGGCGCTCGCCTCCTCCTTCGGCCTGCCGGCACGACGCACGATGCCGGCGCAGCGCTTCGAGAAGCGCAGCTTCTTCCTCAAGAACCTTTTGACCGAGGTGATCTTCAAGGAGGCCGGGCTCGGCACCTTCGATCCGCTGGCGCAGCGCCGCCGCAGCTGGGTCTGGCGCGGTGCCGCCGCTGCCAGCGCGGCTGCGGCCATACTCGCCGGCGGCCTGTTCACCTGGTCCTACTACGACAATCGCAACGCCATCGCCGCGCAAGCCGGCCAGTTCGAAGCGCTGCAGGCGCCGCTGACGTCGACCGCCGCGACGCCCGCCTCGGTGCTGCAGCCGGCTATGGACGTTGCCCTGACCGCCATGGACGAAGTCGCCAATGCCAGGACTGCGCCTCCGAACAAGGCACAGGACCTGCTCGGACCATCGGCTTCGGCCGAGATGATGCGGGCGCAGACCGACACCTATGACCACGCTCTGCGCAACGTGCTGGAGCCGCGGATGGTGGCGTTGCTCGAAGCGACCATGTGGCGGCAGATCCGCGATCCGGACTTCATGCTGGGGGCGCTCAAGACCTACCGCATGATGACCGGCCTGTCTCAGATGGACTCCGACTTCGTCGAGAATTGGTGGGTGAACGACCTGCCCGAATTCGCGCCGGCCGCGCCCTTCCCGACAGCCGATGCGGAAGAACACCAGCTGGCAGCGATCCGCCGCATGGCGGTCGACGACAGCTACATCGCGCCCGACCAGGCGCTGGTCGCCGAAGCGCTGAAAACGGTCTGCACGATCTCGCTGCCGGCGCGGGCCTACAAGCAATTGCTGGCCGATCCGGCGGTGGCCGGATTGAAGGAATGGATCCCCGCCAATTTCGCCGGGCCGAACGGCGCCAAGGTGTTTTCGCGACGCTCCGACAAGACGCTGCGCGTCGGCATATCAGGCGCCTTCACCTATGACGGCTTCCACGATGCGATCCTCGACCGGGTCGAGGATGTCGCCGCCCAGGCGGCACTCGACCGCGCCGTGTTTGCCGGCGGCTGCTCGGAAAATTCCGAGACGTCGGTGTCGGCGCTATCGGAAGATATCCTGAAGCTCTACTATGACGATTACATCGCGCAGTGGGACAGTTTTTTGCGCGACATGCGGCTGGCGCCGCTCAGCGACCTCAACATTGCCAGCGAGAATCTGAAGGACCTTTCCAGCGCCGATTCCGCGCTGAAGCGGCTGTTGACGGCGGTGGTCCAGGAGGTCGACCTCACCCGCTCGGACGAGGCGCCGACCGACGACAAGGCGGCGGCGAAGGGCGGCTCGAAACTACTGGGCAAACTCGGCAAGCTGGGCAAGATCGTCAAGACCGGCGCCAAGCTGTTGCCGCGCGCAGGCTCGGCGAGCGAAGTCGACCTGACCGGCACGCTGGTGGCCGAGCACTTCAAGCCGCTCAAGAGCACGATTGCCGAGGTCGACGGCCAGCCGCCGGCGCTCGATGCCGCGGTCGTCGCGCTGACGGCGCTGTCCAACGTGCTGCAGACGGTGACCGCCAATCCCGACCCGCAGGACGCGATCAAGAAACAGGGCGGGCTTGCCGAACTGACCGGCGCCGTCGCCCGCCAGGCGCAAATCCTGCCCGACCCGGTCAACACCTGGCTTAGCGGCATTGCCGGCGACACCAGCGGGTTGACGCAGAAGGCCGTGGCCTCCGAGCTCAACGCCATCTGGCGCGCCGACATCCTGCCCTTCTGCCAGGCCGCGCTCAACGACCGCTATCCGTTCAGCCCCGACAGCGCGGTCGACGTCAACGTCCGCGACTTCGCCCGCTTGTTTGGGCCGGCAGGGATGATCGACGGCTTCATCAACGACCATCTCATCAGCTATGTCGACACCTCTGCGCAGCCATGGAAATGGCGTGCCGATTTCGGCCTCGACCCGTCCGCACTTGCCGCCTTCGAGCAGGCGCGGCGCATTCGCGACGATCTCTTTCCCGGCGGCCAGGGCCCGGTGATGGCCTTCACACTCGAGCCGACCGACCTGTCGCCCAACATCACCCGCGTCACCCTCAACCTCGACGGCCAGAACCTGGTCTACTTCAACAATGCGACGCGGCCGCAGCCGATGACCTGGCCCGGCAAGGACGGCACCGGCGTTATCTCGCTCGCCTTCCAGCCGATCGACGGCTCGCCCGAAATCATGCTCAACGAGACGGGAAGCTGGGCGTGGCTGAGGATGCTGCGCGGCGGCCGCTTCACCGGGACGTCGCTGTCCGATGTCTACAGCCTGCGGCTGGGGACGAAAGGCATGTACGCCGATTTCAAGCTCAAGGCGGCGAGTGTCGAAAATCCCTACAACCTCCAGATGTTCAAGAAATTCTCATGTCCGCCGCAGATCTGATCCTGCCTGGCTTCTACGGCAAAATGCCCGCCACCGGCGACTTCGTCAGCCGGCGGCTGACGGGCGAGTTCGTGCGGCTTTGGGACCGCTGGCTGGCGCAGCATCTGGTGCCGCTGTTTGGCCAGGACATCTGGCCCCCGGCCACGGCGCTGCGGTTTCTGGCCGGCCCGAACTCCTTCGGCGCGTCGGCGGGCATCATCCTGCAGAGCGCCGACAAGGTGGGCCGGAAATTCCCCTTGAGCGTCGTTGCCCTGCTACCCGAAGCGCCTGTCGCGCTGACGCATGCCGAGGCATGGTTTGCCGGAATCGAGGAGGCCGCCACCGCCGCCCAGCAGGGCGAGCTGACGCCCGAAGAACTGGATGCAGCTTTGACGGCACTGCCGATGCCACAGGCCGAGCCGGGCGAAGAGCTGATCGCCGACATGGTGATGTGGACGGCGCACTCCGACATTTTCGACATCGATCCGCACGCGCCGCAACCGACGCTGGAGACAATCCTCGCCGGCAGCTGGGAGACCAGCTGATGGGAGCGCAACTCTGATGTTCGTCAGCCAGAACACCACCCCGTTTCTCGCCGAGACTTTTCCCTATCAGGACAAGCATTGCGTGAAGTTCTGCGTCGCGGTCGTTCGCGCGACATACGATGTCGATGAGCAAGGCAACTGCACGCCCAGCACGACGCAGTCACCCTTCGTCTACGCCGATACCCACTACGGCGATCCCGAGACAACGTCGGTACGCGTCGAAAGTGATTTCGTTCCGGTCAAGCCAAAATGCGAAGTGCTGCTCGACGCCCAGGCGGTCGCACCAATCGGCCGTCCAATGGAATCGATGGAAGTTGCGCTGATCGGGCCCGGCATCGACAAACGCGCCATCCTCACCGGGCAAAGACGCTGGTTCAAGACAGGTCTGGGTGTGCAGGCCTCACGGACTACGCCCTTTGTCAGCATGCCTCTCGCGTGGCATCTCACTTTCGGGGGAACTGACAGGACGGATCCCGAGAAGCCGCACGGCGATGGCATGAACCCTATCGGCACCGGCTTCCTGGTGAGCCAAGCCAATCCCGACGGTGTCCTTTTGCCGTGCGTGGAGCACCCGCAATCACGTGTCCGCATCTGGAACGACCGCGTGAAGCCGATCGGCTTCGGCCCGGTGCCGCGCTTCGCCAAACAGCGCGCGCAATATGCGGGCACCTATGACAAGAACTGGCTCGACAATATTTTTCCCTACTTGCCGACGGATTTTGATGATCGCTATTTCCAGGCGGCGCCACAAGATCAGTGGCTTGATCTGCTCAGTGAAGGGATGGTTTTCGGCTGCCTGGGGATGACTGAAAGAGGGCGCTTCGCGGCTAGGTTGCCAAGGCTCTCCGTGCCCGTCCGGTTTGTCTACGAAGACCGCATTGAGCGCAAGACCCTCGTTCCCGACACGTTGAACATCGTGCCGCACGAAGGCAAAATCGTGTTAGTGGGCCGGGTGAGCACGAAGGTTCCGCGCAAATTCGTGAAACTGCAGCAGGTGGAGATTGGCGTTAATCTCATCCCGGATGATGATGACAAGCCACACTACGCTGGACTGGGCGTGGCAATTGAAGCCCTGAAAAACCAACGGCGCCTGTCATGAGTTGGGTCTCCTGCATCAGCCTAGTGACACCGGTTGGCTACAGCGCCGCCAGTTCGATCGCGGCCATGCGGGGAAAAATAGCCGCATTCAACGAGCTGAGCTATCATGATGCGGAAGGCGAGCCGATCATCGGCGCAACAGTCGACGCCTTGCCGCTCAAGCTGCGAGGTCGCGAGCGCATCTCGGCGCTGGTCAAACTCGCATTCGAGCAACTCGATGCCGACACCGTGACCGGTCTGCCTTGGGGGCAGATGCCCCTTCTGTTGTGCACGCATGAGAACGAAATGCCTGGTGGCAGGCTCAAAGGAATTCTGGCGGGAATAACACTACCGGACGGACGCGGGCTGACGGGACCGAAGCTGCTGCATATCGCGGGCGGCCCTGTCGCGGTTTTCACCGCATTGTCCCATGCCGAGACGCTTTTGAAGAGCGAAGGATATCCCGCATGCATCATCGTCGCCGTCGATAGCCTGGTGGATGCGCGCACATTGTCGTGGCTTGATCTACATCAGCGATTGAAAACCAGTGCAGTCACCGACGGACTGGTTCCTGGTGAAGCTGCCGGGATCCTGGTGGTGACGCGCGATGCCGCTTCTTTGACCGCGATCAGCATTCTCGGCATCGGTTTTGGCGTCGAGGGGTCGACCTTGTTCAACGAGACGCCGTTCCGAGCCGACGGCTTGAGCGCCGCCCTGAAGGCCGCGCTTGCCGATGCCGGCGTGCCTATGCACAAAGTCTCGTTTCGCCTGTCCGACGTTGCGGGTGAAAGCTACGCTTTCGAAGAGTTGGTGCTGGCACAGATGCGCAATATGCGTGAAGTCCGGCCCTGCCAAGACGTTTGGCACGCAGCGGATTGCATTGGCGACAGCGGCGCCGCCGCCGGCATCATCCAGTTCGCCTGGGCCGAGCAAGCCTATGCGCGCAACTATGCGCCGGGAAAGCTCGCCGCGCTTCACGCAAGCTCTTGCTTCGGCCCAAAGGCCGCAGCAATTGTGGCACCCAGAAGGCCTAGTTGACCGATGACAAAGGACGTCTTCGCCGAGAAGTGGGAAATCGCCGGCAAGAACGGCATGAACAAGTCATTGGCGCGCTTTCCCGACGTGTGTCTGTCACCGCCTTCGCCGCCAGCCGGGCCTATCCCGGTTCCTTATCCTGACACGTCGTTTTCGAAAGACCTCCAAGAAGGGTCCGAGACGGTCAATATCGGCGGCAAACCCGCCGCGCTCGCCCAAAAGTCCTATTACAAATCGTCGCCTTTGGGCAACGAGGCGGCCACCCGGAGCTTTGGCGCGTCTGTCGTCACCCACCAAATCACCGGCAAGACCTACTTCCAAGCCTGGGCGATGACGGTGAAGTTCGAGGGCAAGAACGTTTGCCGGCATATCGACATAACAACAAGCAATCACGCCTCGCAGATCGGCGCAACGCCACCGGCGCCTACGAATGAAACCCAGGACATGAAACAGGCCAAGGCGGCCATCCAAGCCGGCAAATGTCCCTGTTGCGGCAACCCTTTGCATAAGTGGCAGATGGACCCCAAGACCAAGAGACCGTATCGGGTGATGACGGCGGGCGCCTTCTGGCGAAAGCAGATCAGCTTGATCAAAGTGCCGGACAAGCAGGCCGAGAAAGATACACTAACTGAGACCCTCGAGCGGATGAACAGAAGAAAGACCAGGCAGCGCAAGAAAAGAAAGGACGGCCAGCCGAGTTGCCCAAATGTCCAGACGAAGGAGAACCAGGGCTGCGCACTCCATTTCGACATACCTCAGCATCGCGATAAGATTACGCGACATCGTCCGACCGTGAAGCGACCACTTGGTCCAACAGCGGCCCAGGCAGCGGGCGACGCCTTCAGCTCGAAGAAGAAGAGCGCGGTTCTGAGTATCTGGAGCAAGATGAACCCGACGAATCCGATTCCCGCTGCTTATCCCCCTCCAAACAAGCCACCACCTAGCAAACTAAACCACAAGACGCCGCGCATGGCAGGTGGTTGCAACGATCAAGGAAACGTCGTTCCCCAGCACTACATGAACACCAAGGCGTGCAACGATATCGAAGATGACCAGAGCGAACTGGAAAAGGTCGCGAGCCTAATTTATTGAGTAGACATGGAACACTATCCAAAGATTGCCAACACCGCATTCGAGGAACTCAGCTATGGGTTTCATCCCAAATCGTTCGACCTCTATGCGTTGGACCTAGCCCGCCTCGAAACGAGCACACGCGCATGGGAGCGGATAGCAGCGGTTCTGCTAGGATGCACGCGCGGAAACTTTTCAAGGCTTCCGGAACTCGGCCCGTTGATGCGAGACAATCCGCTTTACCTACTTTGGCATGCGATCGCCAACATTTCCGGTTATGCCGGCACACTTCAGTCGGTGCGGCAGACTTTCGATCATATCGAGGACAAAAGCGGAGACAATTTCCTCTATTTCCTGGCAATTGCACTGGGAGCTACATCCAACCTCTCTGCGGTCGACTACCTTATGGAAGCGCACAAACGAGCTGGGGACATCGAGCCGCTAAGACAGATCGAGCAGGAAATATCCTTCCTTCTTGAAGCCGAGGATGGCCCATTGATGGCGGGTTCCATGGAGGAAGTCTTGACGGATGAGGGCTGGGTCGAGAGAGCTAACCGCGAGAGATATTTCGACCAAGTGAAGCAGGCGCGCGATGCGGTGCTAGAGCGCGTAGGCTCCAAGGATATTCCGATCTATGGAGGCGAGGCGATCGACATCGCCAAGATTGCGAAGCGCATGTATCGCAACTTGAAACAGGACGAGGAGCGGGAGCAAAGGCTGGCACGGGAAGCGACGCTGTTCGAGGCTACCACAGGCATCAATTGCTCGAAAATGTTCGATAGAAACGGCAACTTGAAATCGTTGCAGGCTGCCGGAATCCTCGAGACATTTTTCGACAGCGATGAGATCGGGGGCTTCAAGGCGGGGCAGAGATATTTTTTCGGTCACCCGATTGGGATCTGAGCAGTTCCACGCGTGTGCGGAGAGATCGCTGCTGCAAGGTTGGCCCTATCCGAAAAATCCACTCGCCTTGGCCCACTCCATGACTTTGTCAGCCAGCGGGATTTTTTGCTCGCCATATTCGAAGCGGTGGACAAATTCCAAACCGGCTTCGGCTGGGTCAATGGTGAACAAATCATCTTCTTGCGCAGCGTCGGGGAAGAGCTCCAGAAAAGCCGCACCCGCTGCGGCGGCCATCGCGGGTTCGCGCATGCGATCGACGAGCCAGTTGAGTTGGGTCTTGTCGTTGAGCATCCCAACTGCGCGGACAGCCGCCGGGTTCGCGGCGCGCATCAGACCTCCCAGCCAGGATCGGACTTCCCTCGACTGCGTTGTCTTGATCAAAGTACGCAGCGCGGTGAGTGCGTTAGCGTCGTCTGATGCGGCTACGGCCTCAAGATCGGGCCTAACCCGCTCCCCAAATCCAAGCTCTGCGAGTGCGACACCGGCCCAGAAGCGTACCTGGGCATCGCGATCATCGAGCAGCGCCGCGACAACCTGGACAAGCTCGATATGTCGAAGTCTCGCCGTGAGCCTAAGACCGATACACCGCGTCTCTGCGCCAGAGTCCTTTAGCAAACGCAAAAGCGTTCTGCCGGGGTCCATCTTGTGCACGTCGATCGCGTGAGCGGCAAGTTGCCGCTTAACGGGATCCTCGTGCGACACCCACTGTCTGACCCACCTCGCGATCTTGTCCGCTCGATGGATTTCCAACGCGCCAACAAAGCCGTAGGCTGCGTTCCTTTCAGCGCGGAAGAATTCAATCGACTCGTTCAGGCTTTTTTCGTCTTCCAGCTCAATTGCCAGCCATGCACACGTGAAAAGTTCGCCTTTGTCGGGAAAATCGGCCCATTGTTCGATGGCAAATGGCCAAGCCGCCGCGCCGGCGATCCGCAGCGCGTCTAGATGCACCTCAAGCCGGTCGCCAAAGCTCTTTGCCACCTGAACGTCCGGCGGGTCTGCATTCAGCAGCGTATCTCTTTGCGCCCAAAGGAATGCCACCAATTCGACATGCTGACGGAGCACGTCATCAGCCACCCTGTTGGGCCGCGCCTGCGTTGTGACCTGTGGCCCAGTCATCAGTTCAGATTCACGGAGCCACCGCGGATATTGTTCGCACCGCTAGCATGGCTCACGATGTATTTTCCGCGAAGCGAGATATGTCCATCACTGTCAAGTATGAGACTGGACTTTCCGCAGCGAAGTTCGATCCTCTTCGAGGCCTTCAGTCGGACATATTCACCATCGCTGATAACGCGCTGGGCCGCGCGCTTGCGGGCTGGTTCGATGATCGGTCCCATGATGAGCGGACGTCTCGGGTCGCCGTCCTGAAACAGCAACGCCACTTCTGATCCTATCATAGCCTGATTGAGCTCAACCAGGCTTCTGGCCCTCAGCGCCACATCCTCGGGATTGCCGGGAAATACAACCAGCGGACCCTGATCGTCGAAACCAAGGAACAGCCCGATGACCACCCCATAGATACGCTCGACAACTTTGCTCATCGCGACCTCAATTCTCGTTGATCTTCGAGCCCTTCAGGATGATGTCACCCGAGGCCTTGGCGTTGATCTTACCAGATGCCTTCAAGAAAATGTCCTTTCCCTCCACAACGATCGTGCCATCCTTTTTCATGACAACCTTCGAACTTCCGCATGTTAGGGTGATGTCGTCCGCCGCTTCGATCGACAGGCTTTTGCCAGACTTTGTAACCGAGTCTTCCTTGATGTCGGTAAGGCTACCCTTTGCAATCTTGAGCATGAACCCGCCACCAACTTCAGTGGAGTCATTCGACGTGATTTTGGCTATGCGCGAAGCGCCTACATCGGTGGCCTGTGACGCGGCGATCGCGACGGTCTGGCCAGCACCGATGCTGATGCTCTGATCGGCGCCGATGGTCCAGGTATCGCTCGTGCCTATGTTGTGCGTCTGGCTGATGCCCACGGTCATTGAGCGTGTCGCGCCGATGGTATTGGTCTGCACCGCACCCACGGTTCGGGTCTCGGAGGCCCCAACGGTATCGACCCGCGCCGCGCCAACAGTCACCGTCTGCACGATCGCGACGGTCTGGGTGTGGTTGGCGCCGATCGTCTCGGTCGAGTTCGAGCCGATGTTGATCGTCTCATCGACCCCCACCGTCAGTGAGCGGTTCTTGCCCACCGTCTCGGTGTCGTTCGACCCGATATTGGTGGTCTGGTCGACGCCGACCTTGACCGTCTTGTTGTTGCCGACGTCCTCGTCGAGGTTGTGGCCGACGGAGTGCTTGGCGTCGTGGTCGATGCGGTCGGACTGGTCGTGCTGGACCAGCTTCTGGCGATCATTCTTGATCAGAAGGTGGTGGTCCTTCTGCGCCTGGAAGTTGACCAGCTCCGAGCCGGCCTTGTCCTCGAACATCAGTTCGTTGTAGCCGCCACCGCCCTTCGACGAGTTGGACTTCCAGCCGGACTGCGTGGCGTTGCCAGGCAGTCCGTAGGGCGGCATCTGCGAGGCGTTGTAGACCCGGCCGGTGATGATCGGCAGGTCCGGATTGCCTTCGATGAAATCGACGATCACTTCCTGGCCGATGCGCGGGATCTGGATGAAGCCCCAGCCGCTGCCGGCCCAGGTCTGCGACACCCGCACGAAGCAGGAGCTCTTCTGGTCCTTCTTGCCGAGGCGGTCCCAGTGGAACTGCACCTTCACCCTGGCATATTTGTCGGTGAAGATCTCCTCGCCGGACGGACCGACCACGGTCGCCGTCTGCGGCCCGCGCATGATCGGCCTTGGCGTGATGCGCGGCGGCCGATAAGCAACTGAGGTCGGCGCCACACCGAGCACCACCTTGAAATTCTCGCCATCGGTGTCGACGCCGGCGCGATAGCCCGGATCGAACAGCCGGTACTCGGCGCTGATCACCAGATACTCCTTATTCTGGTCGTCGCGCGGAAAGCCGTCGAGCTTGAAGGTGCAGCCGGAGAACAGGCCGCGCACGGTGCCGACAGCGGCAATGCGCATATGCGGCGCCTGGATTTCTTCGCGCCTGATCGCCGCCAGGCTGTCGCCGCGCCCGACTTCCAGATGCGCGCCGGGGTGGCGATAGTTCTCGCCCGCGGCCTGCTTGTGGCCGAAGGGCTGCGCCGACTTCGCCATCAAATCGGCGGCGGGTTTTTCGAAGTCATAATCGGTGTGGGCATAGGCGCCGGGGCGCACCGCGCTGCCTGGAATCCAGTCGGTGATGTATTCGACGTCGCGGCGCGAGCCCTGCCCTTCGAACTGATATAGCACCGTCTCATAGCCCGGCGCCGGCTTGAGCTTGCTCATGGCGTCGGCCAGGATCAGTGTGTGCTCACCCTCGGCATGCTCGAAGAAGTACATTATGCCTTCATGCTCGAGCAGCCGCTGCACGAAATCGAGGTCGCTCTCGTCGTACTGCACGCAATATTCGCGCGGCGGATAGGAGCCTTGCAAGCGCTTCTCGAACTTGGCGATGCCGCCATATTTGGAGAAGATCTCCTCCACGATCTCGACGGCAGTCTTGTCCTGGAAAATGCGGCAGTCGGTGGTATTGCCGAGGAACCACAGCCACGGCCTGACGACCGCCTCGTAGTGAGCCAGCCGATCTTCGATGCGGGTAAGGCGAAACTCGGCGATGAGGCCGCTGAACCAGCGCTTGGGGTCGGCCTCGCCTTCGATCGAAACGGCGCCGCCCAGCATCTTCAGCGGGTCGATATCGGCATTGGTCGAAACAAATCCAACGGTGTAGGCAAGGCAGCGGCTGATCTCGTCGCGGCCGACGAGATGCGTGAAAGTCAACAGTTCGGCGCCGACCGGCGTCTGCACAAGCGCGGCGCGTTGTTCACTCGGCATGGGTCGTGCCCCTCCTGAGCGCTAGTGTGGCAGGTTCGAAGCCCTTCTTGTGTTAACGACCTCACGTTCAGGGATATTTCGCAACTTGCCACCCAAGCCATGTTGAGCCTACCACATGTTCTATGGCAGACCAAAGAGGACAAGCGGCAGGCCGTTGCTGTTTGCGCCGCTTTCGCCAGTGTGAAACGCCGCTCTCCCGCTGTGCCCGCAAGCTGCTAGACTGTGGCACATCGGATCAATGGAAACGGCAGCGGTCGACGGTCCATAGCGCATGTTCATCAGTCTGCAGATCAGCAATGTCGATGTCCTGCCTGCCGGGCTGCCGCCCGGATACGCATCGCGCGACCGCGGCTTCGAGATCGGGCGGGAGAACTGTGCCTGGACCTTGCCCGATCCGGACAAGTTCATCTCCGGCCGGCATTGCGAAATCCGCTACGAAGGCGGCGCTTTTTTTCTCCACGACGTCTCGCGCAACGGCACATTCGTCAACGGGTCGAGCCAGCGCCTGACCGGCCCGCACCGGTTGGCGCAAGGTGACCGGCTCCGGATCGGCCGCTATATCGTCTCGGTATCGATCGATGACGGGAACCCAGCCTTCGGTGGCCATGGTTCGACGCAACGGCAGATGCCCGTTGGATCCTTTCCAGACCATGCCGCATCGCCACGGTCACCGACCGCGCCGCCCGCTTCGCTCTCCAGCCGGCCGCAGCAAGCCGACGAGATCCTGCGCGCGATTGCCGCCGGCGCCGGCATTCCGCCAGAGGTGCTTTTGCTGCGCCAGCCGCAGGAGGTGGCCGGCGAGATCGGCGCGGTGCTGCGCATCGTCGTCGACGAACTGGTGCTGCTGTTGAAGGCGCGCGCCGCCGCGAAAGTCCTGGCCAAGACCAGCGACCGCACCATGATCAATTCCGCCGACAACAATCCGCTGAAGTTCGTGCCCGGGACCGACGAAATCCTCGACATCATGTTCGCGCGGCGTAGATCCGGCTATCTCGATGCCCGGCACAGCATCGAAGACGCTTTCCACGACCTCAAGACGCATGAATTCGCAACCTTCGCCGCCATGCAGGCGGCGCTGTCGCGGTTGCTTGACGATCTGTCGCCCGAGGCGATTGCGAAAAAACTGCCGCCATCCTCCTTTGCCTCGAAGAAGACGCGCGCCTGGGACGCGCTGGTCGCGACCTGGCGGGCCAAGGAGGAAGCGCACGAGAACGGCATGCTGGACATATTCCTCACCTATTTCAGCGAAGCCTATGCCAAGGCCGCCAAGCAGAAGACCGGCAAGGGCTGAGCCCCGCGCACTTCTGAAGACACCGTGAAGGCCTACCCAGGCACCGGCCAGCGACCAAAATTGCGCCGGGTTTCCATCGCAACCTTCTGAGACTACGATCACATACGACGATTGAGCACGCGGGTACGGTTGGTCGACCTCGGGGGTCTGCGGCACATGTCATGTCACGGCGAGATAGCGTCCTGCGGTCCGCGTTCGCGCGGACATGGCGCTGAGCGTCGCGCCGCGCGGGCGTAGAGGCAGGGATCGGCGATGAGCTCGAAGGATGATCCTTTCGATCCGACCGGCAAAACCGTCATCCGCCCCAGCCGCCCTAATCCCGGCCGCAAGCAAAAGACGGTTCTCGCCCGCGATGCGCCGGCGCCCGGCAATACGGTGATCGCCCCTGCCAGCGTCCCGGAACCCACGGTTTTCGACCCCAACGCCGGCCGCCAGCCGCCACCCGACGTCACGGGGACGGTGATCTATCAGGGAACGCCCTTCGCCAACGCGCCGGCCGATCCGCCCGTTCACGGCTCAGCCGGGACGGCGGGGAAAACGCCATGGGATGCGCTGCTCGGCGCCAGCGATGCCGTCGATTATGGCGCGGCCAACCCGATCGTCGCTGCCGCGGCGCCCTTGCTGATACTGCTTGGGCATCTGCGGCTGGTGGCCGTCGAAAGCCAGGTCGAGCCGTTGGCGCAACATGTCGCCGGCCTGATCGAGAATTTCGACCGCAAGATCGCCAGGACCGATACCTCGGAAGAGGATGCGCGCATCGCCAGCTATGTGCTTTGCGAAGCCGCCGACGATATCGTCGCCAATCTGCCCGGTTCCAGCCGGGATGCGTGGGCGCAGCACGCCATGCTGCAGCGCTTCTTCCAGGTCAAACCCACCGGCGCCGGTTTTTTCCAGGCGCTGAACACGGTGCTGGCGACGCCGGAACCTCATCGCAATCTCATCGAGCTGATGCATGTCTGCCTGTCGCTTGGCTTCGAAGGCCAGTATCGCGGCCAGCCGCGCGAGAGCCTCGAACGGGTCCGCCGCGACGTCTACGAGACATCAGCCTATTTCCGCGTCCCCGGTGACGACGACATCTCGCCGCGCTGGCAAGGCTTGTCGGTCACATCGGCGCAAGGCTCCAGGCGGGTTCCGCTCTGGGCCATAGCCGCTGCAACCGCAGCAGGCCTGACCGCAGCCTTTTTCACGCTGCGGGTCCTCATCACCAATGATGGCGAGGCTATTGCCGGCGAGTTGCTGGCGCTCAATCCGGCGACGCCGGTCACCATCGAGCGCACCGGCTTCGTCCCGCTGACCGAGGAGGTGAAGGTCGTCGCAGCGCCAACGACGATTGCGCAGGTCGATCGCATCCGCACTGCCTTGGCCAAGGAGATCGAAGCCGGCGGCGTCAGCGTCGGCACCAAGGGTGATTTCATCATCGTGGAAATCAGCAACGCCCTGCTGTTCCAGTCGGGACGAGCCGAGGTCAAACCGGAGTTCGAGCCGGTGGCCGCCAGCATCGCGGCGGCTCTCGATGCGGAGCGCGGGCCGATCCGGATCGTCGGCCACACCGACAATGTCAAACCGAAGAAGACCAGCGCCTTCAAATCGAATTTCGACCTCTCCGTCGCACGTGCCCAGTCGGTGGAAAAGATGATCGCAGCGCATTTCAGCGATCCGTCGCGGACAAAGGTCGAGGGCAAGGGCGAGGACGAGCCCATCGCCGACAATGCAACGCCGGAGGGCCGCGCCAAAAACCGCCGTGTCGATGTAATGATCCCGCGGGAGGAGATGCTGTGACCGGCTGGCTGCTGCGCATCTTCAGCGCGCTCGCGCTCGCCGGCTTTGCAGCCGCGGTCTGGTACGCCGGCCCGTTAATCCGCTTTGCCGGCGCCCGGCCGTTGGATCCCATCTGGCTGCGGGCAGCGATCATCGGCATCGCCGTCGGAACGGTGGCGATCATCTATGCAACCCGGTTCTGGCGCAGGCGCAAGGCGCAGAAGGCGCTGGAGGCCGCCATGGCCAGCGCCGAGGATGACGGCAGCGATGCAAAGGTGCTGGAAGCTCGCATGAACGAAGCGGTCGCGACGCTCAGGCAATCGAGCGGCAAGCGCAACTTCCTCTACGACGTCCCCTGGTACATCGTCATCGGCCCGCCGGGCGCCGGCAAGACCACCGCGCTGGTCAATTCCGGCCTGAACTTTCCGCTTGCCGGGTCGGGCCAGGCGCAGCCGGTGGCGGGTGTCGGCGGTACGCGCAATTGCGACTGGTGGTTCACCGACGAGGCGGTGCTGATCGACACGGCCGGGCGCTACACGACGCAGGATTCCCATGCACGGACCGACAGCAAAAGCTGGCTGGCGTTCCTGTCGCTGCTCAAGCGGCACCGGACGCGTCAGCCGATCAATGGCGTCATCCTGGCGATCAGCCTTGCCGATCTGATGGCGGACGGAGAGCAGGCGGCCCGTGTCGCCGAGATCCGCAGCCGCCTGCAGGAAATCCACGAGGTCCTGAAGGTCCGCTTTCCCGTCTACGTGCTGTTCACCAAGGCCGACCTGGTCTCTGGATTCATGGAATATTTCGGCGGTTTCGACGAAGCACGCCGGCGCAAGGTGTGGGGCGCGACCTTCCAGACCGCCGAGCGCGGCCTGAACATGGTCGCAGAAGCGCCAGCCGAATTCGACGCGCTGGTGAAGCGCCTGACCGAAGAGATGAGCGAGCGGCTGCAGGCGGAGACCGATCCGGTCGCGCGCATCGCCATTTTCGGCTTCGCCGCGCAGCTCGGTGCGCTGAAAGGCCGGATCGTGCATTTCCTCGAGGGCGTTTTCGAGCCGACGCGCAAGCAGCTGAACGCCCCCCTGCGCGGCCTGTATTTTTCTTCCGGCACGCAGGAAGGCACGCCGATCGACCAGTTGCTGGGCAGCATAGGCCGCAGTTTCGGCAGGAATGCCCAGGCGCATCTTTCCGGCACCGGCAAAAGCTTCTTCCTGCACGATCTGTTGAGCCGCGTCATTTTCGCCGAGTCCGGCTGGGTGTCCTATGACAGGGCGGCCGACAGGCGCGTTGCGATCGCCCGCTACGCCGGCCTGACAGCGATCGCGGCCATAGCGATCGCCGCGCTTGGCGTTCTCGGCCTGAGCTTTACGACCAACAAATCGCTGGTCGCCGCGACCGGCCAGGCGGCAGGCCAATACCGCGCGACAGCCGCGCCGCTGCTGGCCAGCACGACGGTGTCGGATGCCGACCTCGAAACCGTCATCGGTGCGCTAGATGCGCTGCGCGGCCTACCAGCCGGCTATGACACCAAGGATCAGCCGACGCCGGCCACGGCGACGTTCGGCCTCAGCCAGCGTGAGCGTATCCTTTCGGCTTCCGAGACTGCCTACCGGCAAGGGCTGGAGCGCATGTTCCGCTCGCGCCTGCTGTTCCAGCTCGAACGCACGATCGAGGCCAGGATGGCCGATCCGATGGCGCTGTACGAGCCGCTGAAGATTTACCTGATGCTGAGCGGCAAGGCGCCGAAAGTGGATGACGAGCTGGTCGTCACCTGGCTGAAACGGGACTGGGAACAGAACCGCTATCCCGGCGCCCACAATCGCGACGGCCGAGCGCAATTGGAGAAGCATTTGCGCGCCATGCTGGCGCTCGACAACGACCAGGATCCCTCGTTCGAACTCAACCGCACGCTGGTCGAATCCGCCCAGCGCTCGCTCGGCCGCATGAGCCTTGCCGATCGCGCCACCGCTCTCATCCAGTCGGCCACCTATGCGGCGGCGCTGGACGATTTTTCGGTGGCCTCGCAAGCCGGCCCGGAAGCGCCGATGCTGTTCGAGCGCAATGACGGAAACGATCTCGCCGGCCTTCGCGTCCCCGGTCTCTACACCCATGCCGGCTTCGACTTCTATCTGGCGCAACTTGCCAGGAGCGCGCAGGCGCTGGTCGACGATCAATGGGTGATCGGCTCGAGCGGCGAGCAAGGCGGCTTCGACCAGGAATTGCTCAAGCTCGGCCCGGAACTTCTCGACCGCTATGGCAAGAGTTTTGCGGCGGCGTGGAACGAGGTGCTCGACAGGTTGAAGTTCAAGGCAATGGCCGCCGACAAACCGCAATATCTGGCGCTGTCCGCAGCGGGATCACCGAGTTCGCCGCTGATGCAGCTGTTCGAGGCGATCGCGCGCGAAACAGCTTTGACGCAAGAGCGCAATCCGGCTGCGCCGTCTCAAGACAGCGACCAGGAAATCGCCGCGCGCGCCAAGGGCCTCGCCCGCATCGGCATCGAGATTGCGGCGCGCAAATCGCAGAGCAGGGCCGGGACCGCCTTTGTCAGTACGCAGAACCAGGATCCCGGCGCCAACATCGAAGCCCAGTTCCGGTCTTTCCAGGCTTTGGTGGCCGGGGCGCCGGGGCAGCGGCCGCTCGACGCCCTGACCCAGAATTTCCGCGAAATCTATCAGAGCGTGCGGCTGGCCGCCGATGTCCCCGCCCAGACGGACCAGGCCAACGCCAATCTGCAGCTGCAGATATCGACTCTACGCGCCAACGCCTCGCGGCTGCCGAAGGCGCTGGCCAGGATGGTGAGCGCGGCGGCGGACGATTTCGAGGGCACCGTCGCCGAAACATCGACCACGCATCTCAACGAGATGCTGGAGGAGACCGTCGGCCGTCCGTGCGAAGAGGTGATTGCCGGGCGCTTTCCATTCGCCCCCGCCGGTACCGACGATGTCGCCATGGCGGATTTTGCCAGATTGTTTTCTCCAGGCGGGGTTCTCGACCGGTTCTTCGCGCAGAACCTGGCGTCGCTGGTCGACATGAGCGGCCAGGACTGGGACTGGAAGCAGGACACCAGGTTCGGCCGCAATCTGGCGAAATCGACGCTGAAGAACTTTCAGCTCGCGGCACAAATCCGCGCGGCTTTCTTTCCGCTCGGCGGGCCGGTGCCGTCGATCAACATCACCTTCACGCCGCTGTCGCTGCATGGCGATGCCGACATGGCGCTGCTCAATATCGACGGCCAGGTGCTGCAGGCCACCCAGGCCGGCAACACGCCGGGACTGATTCCGTGGCCGGGCAAGACCGGTTCGGCCAGTCTCAGCCTGACGCCGGAGCTGCCCGGCCGCGAGTCCGCAATCAAGTTCGACGGTCCCTGGGCTTTGAAACGATTGCTGGACAAGGGGCAGGTCACCGCCAATGGCGATAATTTCGAAGCGCATTTCGTCATCGGCGGACGGGATGTCGCCTACACGATCAAGACCGGGGAGGACGGCAACCCATTCACGCTGCCGGCGCTTTCCGCGTTCAGCTGTCCGAAGGCTTTCTGATGGGGAATTGCATGGCAGGACCAGCGATTGCAGGACGCAGAGACAGCGGCGGCACCACACGGTCCGTCATCAGCGGCTTAGATTTCGATACTCTAATGAATGGGGCTGTGGCAGACTGGCCAGGCACGTCAGCCAAGGCGTTGCGGAGCGTAGGCAAGTGAACGATGCCGCCTTTGAGAGCTACGGCGTGAGCCACAAGGGCTGCGTGCGCAACCACAATGAGGACAGCTTCCTGGTCGAGCCGCAGATCGGCCTCTGGGTGGTGGCCGACGGCATGGGCGGGCACGAGGCCGGAGAAGTCGCTTCGGCAAGCATTGTCGAGCATCTGGCGACGATCGGCATCGCCAGTTCGGCGCCGGATCTGCGCGCCCGCTTTGAGGATCGGCTGAACCGGGCGCATGCCGAGATCCGCCGGATTTCGCGCTCACGCGGCGTGACCATCGGCTCCACCGTTGCCGCACTGCTGGCCATGGACGGCAGGTTCGCCTGCCTGTGGTCGGGCGACAGCCGCGTCTATCTCGTGCGCAACGCCGCGATCTCGCAGATTTCGCGCGACCACACCGAGGTCCAGGAACTGCTCGACAGCGGCGCGATCAGCGCGGCCGAAGCGGAGAACTGGCCGCGCCGCAACGTCATCACCCGCGCCATCGGCGTCAACGACGAAATCGCCATCGACTTCCAGCAGGGAGAGACCCTTGCCGGCGACATTTTCATCCTCAGCACGGACGGGCTGACGGCGCATGTCAGCGACGCGGAAATTGCGGCAGCAGTGCTCTCGGCAGCGCCGCAGGCTGCCTGCGAAAAGCTGCTTACCATGGTGCTCGAGCGCGGCGGCACCGACAACGTCACCATCGTGCTGGTCAAGATCAGAGACAAAGGCAATGGCCTGTCCCGTGCAGGAGGCCAAGACCGATGAGCTCCGACGACAAGACCCGGCTATTGCCCAACATGGCGGATACCAGCGTCGGCACGCAGCTCAGCGGCATCTACGAGCTCGACGAACGCATCGCGTCGGGCGGCATGGGCGAGGTCTATCGCGGCCACAACATCCAGACCGGCGATCATGTCGCGATCAAGATCGTGCTGCCGGAATTCGCCCGCGACCAGACGATCCTGTCGCTGTTTCGCAAGGAAGCCTCGATCCTCAACCATCTGTCGCATGACGCGGTCGTACGCTACCACGTCTTCACCATCGATCCCGGCATCGGGCGGCCCTATCTGGCGATGGAATTCGTCGACGGCCAGTCGCTGTACGACGTCATGCGCGGCGGTGCGATGGCAACGCCGGATGTGCGCAAATTGTGCCACCGGCTGGCCTCGGGCCTCAGCGCCGTGCACCAGGCCGGCGCCATCCACCGCGATCTTTCGCCCGACAACATCATCCTGCCGGGAGGTCGGGTCGAGCGGGCAAAAATCATCGATTTCGGCATTGCGCGATCGGCGGCGGTCGGCGGCGAGACGCTGATCGGCGGCAAGTTCGCCGGAAAATACAATTACGTCTCCCCCGAGCAGCTCGGGCTCTATGGCGGCGAGGTCAGCGAACAGTCCGACATCTACAGCCTGGGGCTGGTGTTGGCGGCGGCGCTGCGCGGCAAGCCGATCGACATGGGCGGCTCGCAATACGAGATCGTCGAAAAACGGCGGACCGTGCCTGATCTCTCCGGCATCGATGCCGATCTCAGGGACATTGTCGAAGCGATGCTGCGGCCTGACCCGGATGATCGACCGGCCAGCATGGCCGAAATCGCCCGGTTGACGCGCGACGACAGCGACGCGACCTTGCCGCCGGCATCGCTCGCGCCCCGGCCCGGTCTGCCGCGAACCGGGCAGACCGCAGGGCCTGTCTCGAAGGTCGGGGACTCGCCGGCCCAAGGCTTCGGTTCGGCCCCGCCAAGCGGCACGGCGGAGCCGTCTTTCGTGCCGCACGTGCGCCCGGCGCACCTGTCGCAGCCGAAACCGGCTGCTGAAACTCCCAAGCGAGCAAGCACACCGCCGAAGCGTGCTACTACAGGCAGAAATCTGACGATCGCGGTGCTGTCGGCGGTGGCCGTGGTATCGCTTGGAGGGCTCTATGCATCGGGTATCGTGGGATTCGGAGACCGGCCTCGCGTCACCGACACCGGCAAGCCGCTCCAACCCGGACTGACAAAGCCGACCGTCGCTGACAAGCCCGTTCCGGACACTGCGCCGGTCGAGAAGATGGTGCCAAAGCCGCAACCAGCGGAGACTCCGGCTGAAGATCAGGCCAAAGCGCCGGTCGAGCCGCAGCCGACGCCGCCAGTCGCGTCGAGCGCTACGGCCCCGCAGCCGGCCGAACCAACCGACAAGACCGTTGCGCTGCAACCGCCATCCGGCCCGTCGCAGCCCGGTGCCGCGAAGAACCCGGAGCTTGTCAGTCCGCCGGTAGAGCCCAAGGCGACAGCGCCAGCCACGCAAACACCTGAACCGACGGCCGAGGCCCCCAAACCCACAGCACCGACGCCGGAACCCACCGCTCAAGCGCCCGAGCCCAAGGCGCGGGCGCCTGAACCGACCGCGGAGCCTAAGCCGAGCCAGCCCGATATCGCCAGCGGTGAGCAGGCCGACAAGCCGGCAGAGCCCGACATTGCCATGAACGTGCCCAAGCCGGAGGTGCCGCCACCGGCCGATGCGGCCGCGGAGCGGGTCACCTGGGTACGCGCCTTCAATGGTGGTGATTGTTTTTTTGCGACGGTGACGTCGGCCGCTGACAAGGGTGTCGCGATCGAGGGCTTCGGCACGTCGGTGCCACCCTTCGAACAGTTGCTTGGGGAATTCCAGGCGAAGTTCCATGTCGAGCCGGATATCAGCGTCCGCCTTATCCAGCCCCCGCAATGCGGGATCACCGGCTTCCTGCGTTTCATGGGCGCGAGCACGGCCGACAGGCCGCAGCTTGTCCTCGACCAGACATCGGTGCCGGACGGCTCGCCGATCGACGGCACGCTGGTGACGCATGGCGGGCTGGTGTCGAGCGTGTTCCTGATCGACCACAGGGGCATCGCCTTCAACCTCGACGACCATGTTGTCGTACAAGCCGACAAGGCGACCTTCTCGATCCCGATCGGGCTCGGCGCCGCCGACAAGGCGGCTGGCAAGGCGTTGCCGCAGATCATCATGGTGATCACCGGGCCGCAGGACATTAAGGCGGCGGACTTCACAACGCCGACGCCGGCCTCGGTGCTGTTGCCCAGGATACTCGACGAGATCGGCGCCAGGAGTTCGGCATTTTCGGCGACCGCCAAATATTTCCGCCTCGGCGGGTAGCACCGACGCCGATGCAACGCCGTCGCCGTGATCCCGTCCTGCTTGCCCGGAACGTGCGGGTGAAGCTCGCCGCGAGCGCGGTCGCGACGCTGTTGCTGGCGCTTCTTTCCACCGGGCAGGCGCGCGCCGAATTCACCGTCTGCAACCAGACGCTCGACGTCGTCAATCTTGCCGTCGGCCAGAAGGTCGACGATGCCGACCAGACCGATGGCTGGTGGACCATCGGCGCCAATCAATGCGTCAACGTCATTCGCGAGGAGCTGACCAACCGCTACATCTACATCTACGCGACGGATGTCTTCGGCCACGCCATCCTGGCAGGCTCCACCGACATGTGCATCGAGCGGCGGCGGTTCTCGATCCGTGGCATCGATGAATGCTGGCAGCGCGGCCATATCGCGGCGAAGTTTCTCGAAGTCGACACGCAGGAACAGGTGCGCTGGACCTTCTTCCTGACCGGAAGCGCGCCGTGACGCACAGCATCGACACCAGCTTCAGAGCAAAGAAGCAGGCGCGCGCCGCGCTGCGCAGGCGCAGGATCTGGATCGGGCTGGCGGCTGGCCTGGCGACAATCGCCCTTGCCGCGATTGCCACCGGCTTTTATTTCACCGCCGACTACTGGTCGTTTGGCGACGAGGACGAGGAACTGCACGCCGTCGAAGGCTCGGACGACGTACCGGCCGACGCATCGGTCTATGTGCCGGCCATCATCGACCTTGCCGGCGACCCGATGTGGATCACACTGGCGCCGGAGGCCGGCGCCGCCAAGAGCCGCGGGATGCCGCGCCCGACGGAGCTCGACCAGGCCGGCATCTCCCCTCAGATCATGGTTCTCTCCGACGTGATGCTGAGCGCCAGCGAAAAATTCATGACGACGATCCCGTCGACGCAAGAGGATTTCGCTTTCTTTCAGGCGCAGCGGAAGACCGCGGTCGCGCCACCCGCCGAACCCAACGATCCGCAGAATGACCTGCAGAACGATCTTCAACCATCGCCCGGCGCGGACGGGGCTCCGGCGGCCTCCGGCCCAGCTCCTGACCCGCAGACCGCTCCGGGTGCATCGGCGGCGGCCGATGACCCCGAGGCCGGCTGGGGCGAGACCATCGATGAGGGCGAAGCAGCACTCCCCGCCTTTCAGAAGACACCGGTCGAAAACAACACCAGCGTTGCCACCGTCAGCTCGGAATACCAGCGCTTCGAGGCGACCCAGGACATTTTCGTGAAAATCCTCAACGACCGCAGCCTGGACAGCGTGGCGCTCGATGCGCATTTTTCCGCCGACGACGCAAAGCTTGCCGGCGAGGGGCTGAAGGCGCTGTTCGACAAGGACGGCCTGCAGCCTGGCTATGTCGTGGCGATGCGCGGCTTCAGGCCGACGCGCGAGACCACGACGATGTCGCTGATGCAGGTCTCGATCTACGCCAGGAACGTCTTTGTCGGCACGCTGACACGCAACGCGGCCGGCGCCTTCGTGTCGGGCGTCGACCCGTGGGTGCGCGAGGACCTGTTCAATTATTCGGGCGCCGAGACCGAAGGCACGCAGAAACGGCAATACCGCCTGCTCGACGCGATCTACTCGACGGCGGCCCGCAACAATGTGCCGAGCGGCATCATCGGCGAAGCCATCATGTATCTGTCGCGCGGACAGGATCTGGATGCTTTCGCCAGCGAGGACCAGCGCCTTGTGCTGATCTATTCGCAGACGCCGCGCGGCAAGAACGAGACCGACGGACGGGTGCTCTATGTCGGCATCCAAGGCACGCAAAAGAGCCTCGATTGTTTCGTTTTCCAGCAGAGCGACGGCCAGTTTTCCTGCGTCTCGGGCGACGACCAGGTGCGCTCGCTGACGGTGGCCAAGGGCATGGTGACGCCGGTCAACGGTGTCATGACGTCGACCTTCGGGCCACGCAAGCATCCGATCCTGGGCGTTGTTCGCATCCACAAGGGCGTCGACTGGGCAGCACCCGTGGGGACCCCGATCGCCGCAGCCTTCGACGGCGAGATCATCTTCCAGGGCGACGGCGGCGGCTACGGCAATGTGGTCAAGATCGCCCATGGCGGCGGCCGCGAGACGCGCTACGCGCATATGTCGAAATTCGCCATTGCCAGAGATGTCGGCACCAAGGTGAAGGCCGGCGACATCATCGGCTATATCGGCACCACCGGCCTGTCGACCGGGCCACATTTGCATTTCGAACTCTATCAAAGCGGTCAGGCGATCGATCCGCTCGGAACAGTGACCGCTGCAATCGCCGTCACTTCCAGCGATCCCGCCGTCGAAACGCTGACCGACCGTATCGTCCACGTCGAATCGGGCGGTAGCGCGCGGGCCAAGAACCCGCTGTCTTCGGCGACAGGCGCCGGCCAGTTCATATCCAAGACCTGGATCCGGATGATGAACACCTATCGTCCCGAACTGGCGCGCTCGCTGTCGACCGCAGACCTGCTCGCTTTGCGCTACGACGCCACCATCTCGCGTGAGATGGTGCGCAATCTGGCGCGCGAGGGCGAAGCCTATCTCAAGGCGCGTGGCCACCAGATCACCGCCGGCCGGCTCTATCTCTGCCATTTCCTCGGTATGGAAGGCGCCCATCAGGTGCTGGCGTCGCCGGGATCGGCGCAGTTGAGCGCCGTGCTCGGCTCGTCCGTTATCCAGGCCAACCCGTTTCTTGCCGGCAAGACCGCCAGCTACGTCGTCGACTGGGCGGAACGGAAGATGGGCCGCAAATTGCCGACGCCCGCCACCACCGATGCGGGCCAGCAGACGACGACGGAAGTCCGCCAGACATCGCCGGAGTTCGAAAAATACAAGCAGGCGATAACGGCACTGGTCGGCTCGATCCAAAATACTCTTGAGCCGGGCTAGAGCTGGCAGTTCGCCCCGGCTTTCGCCAAGCCGATTGGTTCTGAGGCCGGCGAATGATATGTTTGCGGATATTGGGAAGGTTTTTGGGTCCTTGTGAACCAAAACTGTGGCTGGGATCACATACGCCCAACAGCCATTTTGGCAGAAGCGATACAGTCGCTGGTGAAATTTAGCATGCGCAGCCATCAATAACGCGCCCCATTGGGGCGGAGGGCCGATCCCATGAAAGCGTTTGCCGTCCTTTTGAGCGGATTTTTTCTGTTAATGCTGACCGCGCTTGGCACCGTCCAGGCGGCGGCGCCGGATGCCGGTGGCGTCAAACGCGTCGCGCTGGTCATCGGCAACAGCAAATACGTCCATGCCGTCGAATTGCCCAATCCGGCCAATGACGCGCATCTCATCGCATCGACGCTGCGCAATGCCGGCTTCGAGGTGATCGAGGGCGTCGACCAGGACAATGCCGGCATGCACAGCCTGATCAGCAAATTCACCGAGCAGTCCTACGATGCCGACCTCGCCGTCATTTTCTATGCCGGCCACGGCATGCAGGTCGACGGCAAGAACTTTTTGATCCCGGTCGACGCCGAACTGACGTCACCTGCCTATCTCAAGACCCGCACCGTCCAGATCGACGACTTCATGGCCGCATTGCCACCCGACCCGGCGGTCGGCGTCATCATCCTCGATGCCTGCCGCGACAATCCGCTGGCACGCACACTGGCGGCCGCGATGCCGAAGACCCGCTCCACCGCGCTGGGCACCGGCCTGGCGCCGATCGACCCTAAATCAGAGGGCGTCGGCACCGGCGGCATCCTGATTGCTTATGCCACCGACCCGGGCGCCATCGCCTTTGACGGCAACGGCGTCGACAGCCCCTACTCGACCGCGCTCGCCAGGCACCTGACCGAACCCGGCATCGAGATCCAGAGCGCGCTGACGCGGGTGCGCGGCGAAGTGGCCGAGACCACGCAAGGCCGCCAGCGGCCATGGCACAACGCATCGCTGGGCCGCGAGGTTTTCCTTGGCAAACCGGCCGCCGAAGCCGTGCCGGTGGCAAAACCGGCCGCCGACGACGCGAACGCCGCGACAGCGCCCGCCCCTGCCCCCGTCACCAGCGAACCGCCTTCGTGGGAAGTCGAGCAGCGGCTTTGGGACGAGGCCTCGAAGCGCAACACCGCGCCATTCTACGAAGCCTATCTCGAACAGTTCCCGAATGGCCGCTTCGCCACGGTGGCGCGGCTCAACATCGATGCGCTGAACGATCCGAAAGCCCAGGAACGGCAGGTGGCAGCGCTCGATGCCGACGAAGCGAACTCGGGTTCTGCCGTGCGCACCTCGGTCGGCATTTCGGACGACATGAAGAAGGTGCTGGGCACCGAGGCGACGGAGAACGCGATCGGTCTCGATCGCCAGGGCCGCATCGACCTGCAATTGCGCGTCGAGGCGCTGGGCAACGAGCTTGGCCGCGTTGACGGCAATATCGGCGCCAAGACCCGGCAAGCGATCGGCGACTGGCAAGAGGGGAACGGGCTGCCTCCGACCACCTTCCTGACGCGCGAGCAACTGGCATTCCTGGTTATCCAGACGGATCCGATGATGGAGGCCGTGCGTGCCAAGCATGAGGCCGACCAGGCCGGCGTGGACAAGCCGAAAAAACAGATGGTGCAGAAGGCCCGCACGCTGAAGCCGGTGGCGGAAAAGCCACGCAAGAAGCAGTACGCCCAGAAGCCGCGCCGACAGCAGCAGTTCGTGCAGAAAAGGCGCAACCGGGAGGTCGTGCGCGAGGATGAGCCGCCGCCGCGGGACAACAATGATTTCCTGACCAAGGCGCTGATCTTCGGCACCGGCGTAGCGGTCGGCGGCGTGCTCAAGAACTGATCGATCACATCGAACGACAAAAACGCCGCGTGTCCGTTGGACGCGCGGCGTTGATGGCCGGAAAACGCAGCCGGCGACGCTACTGCGCCTTGATCCGCATCTCGACCCGGCGATTGACGGGATCGTAGGGGTCGGGGTTGCGTGGATTGGCCTCGCCGAGACCGACCGCCTTGATGCGGGTGGCTTCGATGCCGTTGGATTCGAGGAAGGCCGTCACCGACTGCGCCCTGCGCTGCGACAGCCCCTCATTGTAGGTCGCCGAGCCGGATGCGTCGGTATAGCCTTCGACGACGAAGGACAGCTTGCTCAGCCGATCGTCCTTCAGCGCCTTGGCGAATTCGTCGAGTTCGCTGCGCGCCTTGGCGTCGAGCTCGGACGAATCCAGGCTGAAATTGATCAGCATATCGAGGCCGGTCTTCTCCGGAGGCTTTTCTTTCTGGCCGGTCTTGCTCTTGCACTCGTCCTCGGTGCCGACACAAATCCCGCGTGCCGCGCCGTGATCGATCGTGCCGGCAAAGAACTTCACAATGTCTTCCGATTTCTGAAGTGGGTCGGCATAGACGTGAGTCGAGAAAAGCACGGTCGCCAATGCCAAGACTGAAATGTGCCGCTGCATAACGGTTACTCCCGTTTCGAGCATCCGATTTTCACTCAGGCCCGATCCATGGATCCGGGCCAACTCTTCCTGTTCGACAATGATCTGTCGAGATCACGGTCGGCTGTGGAATATACCAAACCGTGAGGCGTTTGTCTGTGAACAACGTCATGGACATGTGGTGGTCGACAGACTTGACCCGCGCCTCGCAGGCGGGTTGAGTGAGGGCTGGGGGAGGATAACAGCAGCGATGGTCAACGGGCTTCGATTCCAGACCGCACGCGATCTCTTCGCCGCGAACACGGCTGTCGCTCGGGACATGACGGCCGTTCCGACCGACCAACCCTCGCTCGAGTTCTGCCGCCGGCTGATGGCCGGGCGCATCCCCGAGGAAGCGATTACCTTTTGCGCCTATCTCCTGCCTGACCGGGCCGCAATCTGGTGGGGCCATGAGTGCCTGGGGCATCTGACCGAGCTGCTCGAAGAGCAGGACCTCGCAACGCTGGCACTGATCCAGGAGTGGGTCGGCGACCCCAACAATGCAACCCGCCGGGAGGCTGTCGCCGGGGCGGCGATGACGCAGCAGCACACGCCTGCCGGCTGGATCGCGCTAGCGGCGCAACGGCACATCAATGGCCTGACGCCGCAGACCAACGGGTCAAGGCTGCGGCCGCTGCCGGCTGCGCATGCCGTCAATGCCGGCATACTGGCCGGACTGGCGCGGGTTGCGGTGGCGGACCGTTTCTCCGTGCTCACCGCCTTTGTCGAAATGGGCATCCATCTGGCCGAAACCGAGGCGCTGCGCCGAGCCTGATTGCTCTGGATCGTGATGAGATTTCATTGAAATCTGATCCAACCCATTGTTGGCGGTCTCATTTGCAGCCGTTTTGCGCCCATTTGCCGAGCGCCACCTTGAAGCGCGTGCCCAGCGGGTGTTGCAGGCGCAACACCGAGACATCATTGGTGACGTAGGTCTTGGCCTGGTCGCACAGCCGCTCCTCGGTCCATTGATGACAATTGCTGCACTGGTTGTCCCAGACGGACTTTTCCAGGCCCTCGACCGGACTGAAGTGCGGCTTGCCCTGGATGAGTTGGGCGATGCTCTTGCCGTCGATCGCCGGGTCGCCGAAATTGACCGGAACATCGAAAAGGATTGGCGCGTCCGAGCCCAGCTTCGGAATTTCCTCACGCAGCTGTTCCAGCGCCTGCTCGCCGGCGTCCGTACCCGGCGGATTGGCGGCCGCGCCGGTGCGCGCCTGCGTATCGCCTTCGGGCGCAGCCGGGCCGGAATCGCCGACGATCAGCGGCGCCTTGAGATCGACCTTGTGAAGCACGACATCGGTGGTCAGCGAAACGTTGATCCAGGGCCGCTGGCGTCCGGCTGTGGCCTTGAACACATCCGACGTAACCCGGTTCATCGCTTCGGTGATCGAGACGTTGACCTCGCCGATATGGGCAAGCAGCGCCGCCGAAAATGGCGAGTGCTCGCCCGGTCCGTCATAGGCGAGCTGGTTGGGACTGGCAGCGAAGGCGATCAGCGTGCCGGCGCCGCCATTCTCGATCGGTATTTCGGCAAGGCCGCTGCTTGCCGTGCTGTCGCCGCCGGTCTCCTTGGCAAGCACATCGGCGAGCGGGTTGTCGCGGCAGGCGTCGAGGAACACCAGCCTGATGCTGGTCTCGCGCGACATCTGCCGCAGGATGAAGTCCACCTGCACGGCTTCGAAGTCCAGCGAGGTCTCGTCCTCCAGCGCCGCATCGACAGGCAGCAGGTAATTCCTGCCCGAGACCTGCAGGCCATGACCGGCATAGAAGAACAGCGCGATATCGGCGCCACGCACCTGCCTGGCGAATTGCGCGATCTTTTCCTGCGTCTGCGCCTTGGTGAGATCGAGGCCGGAGACGATTTCGAAGCCCAGCCCCTTCAGGCGATCGGACATTGCCTGCGCATCGTTCACCGGATTGGGCAGCACCGGCGCGTTCCGGTAGTGGGAATTGCCGAGCACCAGGGCGATGCGGCGTTCGGCACTGGCCGCGGTCATGGTAATGGTCATGGTCAACGCAAGCGCCAGCACGGCGAGGCCGATGCCGCGCATGAAGTTGCCGCAACTTGCAATCATGTCCAAACGCACCGGATTCCTTTTCGGTTGACGGGCCTTCTCAGTTAAGGACCGGCTTAGTTGGAGAGCGGCGTGGCGGAGAACTCGATCCGCCGGTTCAGCGCCTTGTTCTTCGGCGTATCGTTCGGCGCCACCGGCTTTTCCTCGCCATAGCCGGAAGCCGTGATCTGCGCCGATGGAATGCCCGCAGCGATGATCGCGTCGGCGACCGTCTTGGCGCGCCGTTCCGACAGGTTCTTGTTGGCCGTCGGCGAGCCGTCGGAATCGGTATGGCCCGAAACCTCGACCTTCAGTTTCGGACATTTGCCGACGACGCCGACTACCTCGGCCAGCAGCGGGCGGCTCTTTTCATCGAGCCGAGCGCTGGCTGGGCGAAAATAGACGGCGCCGGTGCGCGACAGCACCTCGAACCTGTTCAGGCATTCATCGTCGCTGAAGGACGTCTTGCCTGCATCTGTGGCGACCGGCCCGGCATCGGCTGGGGCTGCGGCTGCGACGGCAGGCGCCGCCGCCGGCTTGGCCCCGTCAGCGGTGAAGACGAAGTCGAACGACACCGAAGCCGTCGGCACGATGCTGCTGACATTGGCCGCCTGCTGGAGTTTTTCGATGTTGGGCAACAGGCCGAAATCCTCGACATGCACGGCGACCGGCGCCTCCGAGGCGATCGACACCATGCTGTCGGTGATCATAGTGACCACGACATTGGCCTCAAGGTCCTTGTCGACGCCGTGCAGGCTCAGGCGAAACGGGATATGCGCGCTCATGCGCCGTTTGGTGGCGAGATCGGCAAAAGCGGCGGGATCGACTTTCGCCGTCACTTCCGCCGTCGGGAATTTAAAGGTTTCGAAGAACAGGAAGCGCATGCGGACATTGCGAAGGTCGATACCGGTGTCGACCGAGTTGAGGTCGAACGTGACCTTGGCGGCGCCATCCGATGTCAGCGTGCCCGAGAGGTTCCTGATCTTGTTGGTTTCGACAATGGTGTTCTTCTTCACCGATTGATAGGTGAGTGTCGAATTCGCCGGATCGAGCGTCCAGTGCGGCTGCGCGTTGGCCGCCTGCGGCGTAAGCAGCAACAGACCGAACACCACGACCACCAGAGCGGGCGGACGCCAGCGCTGCGACGACTTTCCATGCCTTACTAATCCGACGACCCCGAACATGCATGTCCCCCGTGACAACACATTTCAGTTGCGATGACGGCGGTCGAACGCCGTGACCTCAGCCAGCATAGAGCGTTAGCCGCGGCTTAGCGAGTAGCGGAGGCGTGATATCGCCGTTGCTTGCTCGGACAGGCCCCGGTTACCGGCTGGCCCACAACGCCCCGCGCTCGAAGATGGTGCGCATTTGCGGCACGGAAAACTCATCCGCCGTGTGGCCGAGCGCGCTGAAGAAGACGCGGCCCTTGCCGTAGCGGCGCTTCCAGACCACGGGCATGACGACGCCGTCGATGAAGTCGAGATGCTCACCGCTGAACGTCGTCGTCGCCAGCACCTCGTTGCTCGGGTCGACATGCATGTAATACTGCTCGGAATGGTAGGCGAAACCCTCGATACCCCTGACGATCGGATCGTCGCTGATGATGTCGACACGGTAGTCGATGATGTCGCCGGGGTGCGCGACCCATTGGCCGCCGGTCATGAACTGATAGTTCGGCTCGTTGCGAAAACTGTCGCCCATTGTGCCGTGGAAGCCGGCAAGGCCGGTTCCGCCGCTGACGGCGGCGGTGAGGTTTTGCAGCTCCGGTTTCTCGATCGTCGACATGGTGATCACCGGCACGATAAGATCGATGACCGGGAGCTGCGGATCGGCGAGCGCGGATGTGCCCTCTTCTATCCGCACCTCGAAGCCATGCCCGGTCAATATCTCGCTGACGACAGCGGCGCTGCGGGCCGGCGTGTGACCCTCCCATCCGCCCCAGAAAATCAGTGCCGTCTTGCTCATGCTCGTCTCTCCTTTGGTCGGCAATATTGATAGGCAAGCGGAACGCTTTTGTCTTCCCTTCCATGACGGGCATTCTGGGACGGGCATTTCTGGTCGGAAATCACGACCCGGCGATGAATTCCGTGGATGAGGACCGATTGGCCGCGCTGGCGTCTTGTTTCAATGCCGGGCTGCACTCAAATCAGCTGTCTTCGCGTTTGCGCAGACATCGGTCCGATCCGCCGCAACCAGCCGGAGCCTTCCGGGGAGACCGCTCTATGAGTTTCGACCAGACGACTGTCGCCGCCTATCTGGAAGTCATCACCATCAACCTTGTGCTGTCTGGCGACAATGTCGTGGTGATCGGCATGGCGGCCGCAGGCCTCGCCAAGGCGTTGCGGCAGAAGGCGATCATCGCCGGCATTGCCGCGGCGGCGGTGATCCGCATCGTCTTTGCGGTGATCGCGGTGCAGCTGCTGGAAATTCCTGGGATCATGCTGGTCGGCGGCATGCTTTTGTTCTGGGTGTGCTGGAACATGTTCCAGGAGTTGCGCTCGGCCGGCGACGGCGAGGACGTCGACACTGAAGCCGCAGCACTTGCGACGGCGCGGCCGGCCAAGGCGCTGCGCACCGCGATCCTGCAGATCGTCGTCGCCGATGTCTCGATGTCGCTGGACAATGTGCTGGCCGTGGCGGGCGCCGCCGCCCACGACATGAATGCGCTGGTGTTCGGTCTCATCCTGTCGGTGGTTCTGATGGCGGTCGCCTCGACGCTGGTGGCGGCGCTGCTTGCCAGGTATCGCTGGATCGGCTGGCTCGGTCTGGCAATCATCGTCTATGTCGCGGGAAATATGACTCTGGACGGCGTCGAGCAGATGAGAACGGTCGACTTCCACGCGCTGCTCTCGCCAGTTGCAAGCTAGATCCTCCTGGCGATCAAATGATATCGAAAATCCGCCCTGGGTTGAGAATGTTGTGCGGATCGAACGCCACCTTCAGCCGGCGCATGGCTGATAGTTCGGCGTCGCTGCGCACGAGGTTCAGCCATTTCTTCTTGTCGAGGCCGATGCCGTGCTCGGCCGAGACGGCGCCACCGCACGCCGCCACGCCGCGATAGATGATCTCATAGGCGGCCGCCGGTTCCGTGGTGTCGACCTGATAGTGCAGATTGCCGTCGCCGAGATGGCCGAAGACGTAGATCTCGGCGCGGCTGTCGACGGCGTGGATCGCGGCTTCGGCGTTGCGCAGGAAACCCGCCATGGTCGCCAACGGGATGCTGATGTCGACGCCGATCATGCCCTCGATCGCAAACAGGAAGCGGTTGGCCTCTTCGCGCACATCCCATAGCGCACGGAATTCGCGTGGCGACTGCGAGACGACCACGTCGGCGACGATACCGTCTTCGACCGCCTGCATCAGCACCGAAGCGAAACGCTCGCCGTCCAGCTCGGCCTGATTGCCCTGGATCTCGGCCAGCACGTAAACCGGCGCGCCGGCCGGCAGCGGCGCCGGCGCCGCCATGCCGGCAATCATGGAGCCGTAGAGCGGCGAGAAATTCACCTCATAGGCTGACAGCAAGGGACCGAGCCGCTGCTTGAGCAGGTCGAGCAGCGCAATGGCGGCCCCCAGCGAGCCAAGGGCGCAAAAGGCGGCAACCTCGGTGGCGGGCTTGGGATGCAGCCGCAGGCAGGCGCGAGTAACCACGCCCAGCGTGCCTTCGCTGCCAATGAAAAGCTGGTTGAGATCGTATCCCGAATTGTCCTTGGCCAGGCCACGCAACGAAGTCAGGATCGAGCCGTCGGCAAGCACGGCCTCCAGCCCCAGCACCTGGGCGCGGTACATGCCGTAGCGCAGCACGCGAATGCCGCCAGCATTGGTGGCGATGTTGCCGCCGACCGTCGCCGTGCCGCGCGCGCCGATATCGACGCCGAACATCAGGCCGGACGCATCGGCCGCTTCCTGCACCATTTGCAGCGGCGCGCCGGCTTCCGCGATGATGGTTGCCGCGGCGCGGTCGGGCGCTTCGACCGCGGTCATGCGCTCCAGCGACAGCACCGCTTCGCCCGGCTGCACGCGCGCGCCGCCGGCCAGCCCGGTGCGGCCGCCATGGACGACCAGCTTCTGGCCGATACCACTGCATAGGCGCAGGATTTCGGCGACGTCGGCGGCGTTGCGCGGACGCAAGACCAGTTCGGGCTGGCCGCCGCCCTTGCCGGAGAGGTCGTCGCTGTAGCGCGGATCGATAGCATCGCCGATCACAACCGCGGCGGCATCGAGCCGACGATAAAGCTGGGAAAGAAGCCGATCGATCTGTTGTGTCATGGTGCCTGGACTGTTTCAGCGCTCTTTGTGACCGAGACTTTGATGCGCGACAATTTTCGCGTCAATTGAACAAATTTACGCACGGTATAATCTGTCATTGCGCGTTGAACCCACTGACGTTTCCTGTAAATTTCGTCTGCCGTTGCGTGGCAGACGCGCCGGCTGCAGGACCGTGGGCAGCGTCAAGGGATGACCGAGGTTCTGGCGCGTGCCAGACGAGGATTGAATGCCAATGACGCACAAGACGATGGAGGATTTCGCCCGCTCCTGCGGCGTCTCCAGGCCGACGCTGTCGAAATATTTCGACGATCCGACCAGCGTCAAGCCGGCAACGCGCAAGCGCATCGAAGAGGCGTTGCGGTCGTCCGACTACCAGCCCAATCTGTTTGCCCGCAACCTCAACCGCAAGCGCACCCGCGCCATCGGCATTGTCGTACCGACGGTCACCGACCCCTTCTATTCCGAAATGGTCAGCCGCATCGAACTTCGGCTGCGCGACGAGGGCTACTGGCCGATCGTCATCTCCTCGCATGGCTCGACCGAGCTCGAAATGGAGGCGACACGTACCATCCTGTCGCTGAAAGTTTCGGGCGCGCTGATCGCGCCGCTCGGCTTGCGCTCGGACCGGCGCACGCTGGAGAAGCTGACCCAGACAATGCCGGTCGTCTATTTCGACACCTATCTTGAAGGCGGCACGCCCTTTGTCGGCAACAACAATGCCCAGAGCGTCTCGACCATCGTCGACTATCTCTGCCGCTCCGGCGACGCCCCGGTCTATTTCGACATCCCGCATGTCAATCACAATTCGCCGGAGCGCCTGAACAGTTACGTCGCCGCGATGCGTCAGCTTGGCCAGGAGCCGGTGGTTATCGGCAACACCCGAGACTACACATGGGATTTCGAGCGCATCGGCTACGAGCAGATGGAACAGATGCTCGGGGCCAGCGGCCTGCCGGGCAAGACCAGAGGTCTGCCCGGCAAGACCGGGGGTCTGCCCGGCAAGACCATACTGTGTGCGAATGACCGCCTGGCCTTCGGCGTGATGGCGGCAGCCTTCGCGAAAGGGCTGAAGATCGGCCGCAAGGCCGATTGCGACCTGCGTATCGCCGCCCATGACGACCATCCGCTGAGCCGCTACACCTGCCCCGCACTGACCACCATCGCGCAGGATTTTGCCGCCATGGCGGGGCGCAGCGTCGAGACACTGCTCGCTTTGCTCAACGAGGATAGGGCAAACGTCGCGCCGAAGGTCAGCCTCGACGCCGCCCTGGTGATGCGTCAGTCCGCTTGAGCCTTTCCAAAGGCAGGATCGAAGCTTCGCCACGCGGCAATGGCGGCGGCAACCGCCTGTCTCGCTGCCGGGCCGTGACGGCCCATCGAGACGAAGCCGTGGATCTGACCGGGCCAGTGTTCCAGCACGACCGGCACGCCGGCCTGCTGCAGACGCCTGGCATAGGCCTCGCCTTCGTCGGCGAGGATGTCGTGACCGGCGATGGCGATGAAGGTGGGCGGCGCACCGGCGAGGCTTTCCGCCTTCAGCGGTGAGGTACGCCAGTCGCCGATGTCGGCGGCATTGCGGATATAATGGTCGCGGAACCAGGCCATGGTCGAGGCGGTCAGGCCAAAGCCTATGGCGAAGCGGCGATAGCTGTCCGTCGTCTGCCCGGCATCGGTGTTGGGATAAAACAGAAGCTGCGCTGCCGGCGGATTTTTGTCCCCCCGCGTGAGCAGGCCGAGCACCGTAGCGAGATTGCCGCCGGCGCTGTCGCCGGCAACCGCAATGCGGGCAGCCTCGATGCCGAGCTCGTCCGCGGCGCTTTGCATGTAAGCAAGTGCCGCTCGGCAATCCTCTATTGCCGCCGGGAACTTGTGTTCCGGCGCCAGCCGGTAGTCGACGGAGACGACGACAGCGACTGCCTCGTTGGCGAACCAGCGGCAGATCTCGTCATGCGAGTCGAGATTGCCGATCACCCAGCCGCCGCCATGGAGATAGAGCAGCGCCGGAGCGCCTGCCGAAGGCGCGCCCTGCCCGCGATAGATCCTGAGCCTCAGCGGACCGCCGGGTCCTGCAATGATGCGCTCGCTGATCGACGCGACCAGCTCGCGCTCGCCTTGCAGGGTCGGGAAGCCTTCATTGTAGGCACGGCGCGCCTGCTCAGGCGTTCCCGTTTCGAACGGCGGCGCGCCGGCCTGGCTGCCGAGCTCGAGCACATGCCGGGCCTCCGGATCGAGTGTCGACGGGGACGGTGGCGATGTCACGGACGAATCTCCCGTCAGGCAAGCAGGGTTGCGGCTTCGTCTTCGCCAAGCAGCGGCGGCTGGTCGACCGTGCCGTTGACGGCAACCGAGCCACGGCTTTCGCCCGAAGCCAGGATCGCCTCCATGATCTCAAGCACATGCAGCGCCAGCTCACCGGAGGCGCGCGGCTTTCTGCCCGCGGCCAGCGCGCGCGCCAGATCGGCGACGCCGAGCATGCGGTAATTGGCGCGGTCGGGCGCGGAATAGGGCCAGTTGCGGTCGCCATAGAGTTCGCTCTCGCTGGCGAAATCGGCCCAGTCGGCGCCACGCTCCGACAGCGAAACGGTGCCGCCGAACGTGTCGGGGTCGGGCAGCCTGAGCGAGCCTTCGGTGCCGTGCAGTTCGATCGGATGGTTGGAGTGTTTGAACACGTCCCAGGAGGCGCCGAAGGTGACGGTGGCGCCCGAGCGGAATTCGAGCAGCGATATTATGTTGGTCGGCGTGCCGACCTTGAATGTCGTGTTCTTGAACGGCCCGTCGGCCGTGATCAGCCTCTCCTCCTGGCCGCGCGTCGCCATCGCCATGACGCGCTCGACCGGCCCGAGCAGGTTGACCAGCACGGTCAGGTAATAGGGACCCATGTCGAACACCGGACCGCCGCCGGGCTGATAATAGAATTGCGGATTGGGATGCCAGTGCTCCATGCCCCGTCCCATCATGAAAGCGGTGCCGGTCACCGGCTTGCCGATCGCGCCGTCATCCATCAGCCGGCGCGCGCGGCGGCCGGCTGCACCCAGGAATGTGTCCGGCGCCGAGCCGATCAGCAGGCCGCGCTTCGCGGCCTCGGCGACAAGGCGGCGGCCGTCGGCGGCAGAGGTTGCCAGCGGCTTTTCGGTGAAGACATGCTTGCCCGCCGAGAGCGCTGACAACGAAATATCGAAATGCGCCGCGGGGATTGTCAGGTTCAGCACGAGGTCGATATCGGGGTCGGCCAGCAGCGCGTCAACGCCCAGGGCGCGGATGCCGTATTCCCTGGCGCGCAGCTCAGCCATGTCAGCGGAAATGTCGGCGCAGGCGCGTAGCTCGACACCACCGAAGAGCGCTGCATTGCGCAGATAGGTCATCGAGATGTTGCCGCAGCCGATGACACCGATGCCGAGCTTTGTCTCTGATTTTCCGTGCATTTCCAGCTTTCCTCCCAAGCCAAGGGCATGCTGCGCAACCGTTGCAGTTCCCACGACCCCCCGCAATCCGCTATACAGGACTTTAAATGTTGACGCGCGTAAAATTTTTATAGAGCATGTGAGAGTTCTGGCGCAGGATTGGGAGGCCGCCAGCGTGAGGAGGAGAACATGACCGGCATGAAAAACGGCCGACGGCCGCTGCGAAGCCCGTGGGTCATGCGCGCTTTCCGTCGCGCATCAGAGACCGGGATGGGTTCAGGCATAGATCACCTTGGCCCCGATCCTATCAAGCTCGCTGCGTATTGGACCGGGCAGGCCATCGTCGGTGATCACCACATCGACGGCCGACAGCGAAAATGCCTTGGACGTCCCGCTGACGCCCCATTTGCTCGAATCGGCGAGCAGGACAACGCGCCGGGCCATGCGAACGAGGTTTCGCTTCGTTCGCGCCATGTCTTCGTTCACGTCGACCACATCCAGTGACGAGTCTATCGCATGCGCTCCAACAAAGACCTGATGCGCTACCAGGCCGCCGAGAGCCGTATCGGCATCGGTGATCAGCGTGCTCACCGTGTCGGGATAGACCCGGCCGCCGATCATATGAACGTCGAGCCCGGGACGATGCATAAGATGCTGCACGATGTTCATGGCCGTGGCCGCGACCACGACATTGCTGAGCGGCGGTAACTGCATGGCAAGCTGCATCAAGGTCGAGCCACCGTCGAAGATGACCGATTGGTTGTCCTCGAACAGGTCCAGCGCCGCCCGGGCGATGCGCTTCTTTGCGTCGAGGTTCGTTTGCATCCGGCGGGCGAACGCGGCCGTCGTCGAATCGGTGGTCCGGGTCACCGCCCCTCCACGGGTCTTGGTCAGCAGTCCCTTGCGGTCCAGTATTTCGAGGTCGGAGCGCACGGTGACCTCCGACACGCCAAACCCGTCCGACAGGTCCTTGATGCGAACCTGTCCGCTGCGTTGCACCTCGCCCAGGATCGATTGGCGTCTCTGCTCCGACAACATTGCCCGGCCCTTGCCTGCCTGCGCCGAGCAATCGCGCCGGCCTCGGCTCACCTTACCGGAAATATGCAGATTCGAAAGCTTTCAAAAGATTGTTTTTCTTTTTTCTTTCGGAAACACTGGATTGAGCATTTTTAAATCAACCGATCAGGGAATTTTGCACACATGAGCCTAGGAACCAAGGTGCGTCTCGCGCGCCTCTTCTCGCATCCATCGGGGAACCTCTTTGGCGGCGCGGTCGACCACTTCGTCGGCTATGGCGACGTGCGCAAAGGCGGCCTTGCCGACCTGCCGGGTGCGCTCGCACGCGTCATGGCGGGCAAACCCGACTATGTCAGCATTCAGCCTGGCAGCGCGCGCCATCTGTGGCCGCAATATGCGGGCAAAGCTTCCCTGGTGATTCAGGCGGGCTGCTTCACTGCGGACGATCGCATCAGCGAGTTGATCGCAACACCCGAGGACGCGGTGCGCGCGGGGGCCGATGCGTTGGCCGTGGCCATTCCGGTGCGCGGCGCGACGGAGGGCAAATACATACGCTGGCTGACCGATTCGGTGAATGCAGCGGCCCGCTACGGCATGCCTGTGGTGGCGCATATCTACCCTCGCGATTTCACCGACGGGGCAAAGATCGTCTTCACCCCCGACGAGATCGCCTATGCGGCGCGCATCGGTTACGAGTCCGGCGTCGACGTGATCAAAATCGGCTACACCGGCGATTTCGAGTCGTTCCGGGAGACCGTCCGGACCTGCCCGGTGCCGGTTGTCATCGCGGGCGGTCCAAAGACCGATACGCTGCTCGGCGCGCTTCAGCAGACGGCGGATGCCATCCGTGCCGGCGCGCGCGGCGCCGTGGTCGGCCGCAATCTCTGGGGGCACGGCGATCCGGAGAAGGCAGCGCTTGCCTTTCGCGGCGTCATCCATGACGGCCTTTCGGCGCAAGACGCCCTGGCGAAGGCGGGTGCCTGAACGATGCCCACCGTCCCCGCCACCCTCGGCTTCGGCGCTATTGCGATAGACGACATCGTCTACGTCGATCAGCCATTGTCGGCGGGCAAGGGTAAGGTTCTGCAAAGTACCCGCGCTTTCGGGGGAAATGTCGCGACGGCGCTTGCCGCCGTCGCGCGGCTCGGCGGAACCGCCGGGTTCGTCGGATGGCTGGCCAGTGCCGCGGACGACGCCGTTCTGCTCGATCTCGTGGCGAGCGGTATCGAAACCGCATTCGCGCCGCGCCATCCCGACGCGCGCCCGGTGCACTCGCGGATCACCGTCGGCTCGGACGGGGAAAGGTTCATCGCGTATGACGACGATGCGATGCTGGGCACCGCTCCGGACTTTCCGGACGATATCCTCAGCCGCGCAACCGTCCTGATCGTAGATAGCTATGCGACCGGGTCGCTGGATGTCGTGGCTCGGGCTCGCGATCTCGGCCTTGCGATCCTCGGCGATATCGAATGGAGCAGCGGCCCCGCCACGGAGCGGCTGATCGCGCTCTGCGACCATCTCATTCTTCCACTTAGCTTTGCACGGACTGCCACGGGGCGCCGATCGCCTGCCGAGATGCTCGATGTCTTGTGGTTGCCATCGCGATCCGCCGTGGTTCTGACCGATGGAGGCAGGGGTGTGTACTATCGCGGCCGTGAAGAGACAGGTCTCTGGCACCTGCCCCCGCACCGGGTTGCGGTCGTCGACTCCACAGGCGCGGGTGACTGCTTTCATGGCGCCTATGCCCATGCGTTGACGCGCGGAGCCGACACCGCGGGCCGGATCGCATTCGCGGCCGCGGCGGCGGCCGTTTCGATAACGGGGCGTGGCGGGCGCGAGGCGCTTCCGACCGAGGACCAGGTCACGCAACTCCTGGCATCGGCGAACGCGCCGTCAGCAGTCGACCTGAAAAATGCGCATGTGGATGCTGGAGCATGACCTGAAACGATCCGACGAAACATTTCGCAGGCGAACACAAGCCCAGGAGAATCATAAAAATCAGGGCTTATACTTGTGGAGGGAGGAATATGGCAGAAGTCATTCTTGAGAAGATCTGCAAAACCTACGGGAACAGTTTTCGCGCAATCGACCAGTTGAACCTGTCGGTCAAGGACGGCGAGTTCTTGATCCTCGTCGGGCCTTCCGGCTGCGGCAAATCCACGGCGTTGCGAATGATCGCGGGGTTGGAAGACATCACCAGCGGCAGCCTTCGGATCGGCGGGGTCGACGTCGTCGACATGCCGCCCAAGGACCGCGACATCGCGATGGTGTTCCAGAGCTACGCGCTCTACCCGCATATGACGGTATCCGAAAACATCGCCTTTTCGATGCGGCTGGCAGGCAAGCCGAAGGCCGAGCGCAAGAAGCGCGTGGACGAGATCGCCAAAACTCTTCAGCTGACGTCTTTGCTGGACAGCAAACCCGCGAACCTGTCAGGCGGGCAGCGTCAACGGGTTGCCATGGGCCGCGCCATGGTGCGCGAGCCGGCCGCCTTTCTCATGGACGAGCCCCTTTCCAATCTGGATGCGAAACTGCGCGTGCAAATGCGCGCCGAAATCACCAGCCTGCAAAAGCAGCTCGGCGTCACGACCATTTACGTGACCCACGATCAGATCGAAGCGATGACGATGGGCGACAGAGTCGCGGTGTTGAAAGGCGGTGTGCTGCAGCAGGTCGACACACCCAAGAGGCTCTATGAATCGCCGGTTAACGCCTTCGTTGCCGGCTTCATCGGCTCTCCTTCGATGAACCTTTTCGAGGCGACCCTGAAGGGCGGCGAGCTCGCTTTTCGCGACTTCGCCGTCCGGCTGCAGGATGCAGCCTTCGTGCGCAGGCCGGCCTTGAGGTCGTATGCGGGGCGCAAGGTCGTGTTCGGGATCAGACCGGAGGATCTTTATGACAGCAGCCTTGAATCCGGTCGCAAGTATCAGACGATACCGGCCAGGGTGACCTCGATCGAGGAACTCGGCTCCGAACAGATCGTCCACATGAACATCGACGCGGTCCGGGTGGACTCCGGCGATCCGGATGCGGTGGACGATTTCGGCCTGGCGTCGAACGCGGTGGCGAGGTTCGAGCCGATCAGCGCCGTCCGCTTCGGCTCGGAAATCCGGTTGGCCGTGGATGATGCCAAGTTCCATTTCTTCGATCCCGAAACGCATCTGGCGATCTGAAGATCTGCGGAAGACCGCGGGCGGGAGCGAGGTGCCTGCGGAAGATACAAGAAGGCTTCTGAATGAACAGACGATCGTCCGCATTGTGCGGCCGATCTTGAAGAAGGAGGAGAAAATGATGTTTCGGATACGACCCGCGATGCTGAAAATAGCCGCGGTCGCATGGTTGCTTGGTGCAACCGGCGCCATGGCGGACACGACGCTGGAATTCACCCAATGGTGGGAGCCCGAATTGCCGGCGGGATCGCTCAGGGCAATCATGAACGACTTCGAGGCTGCAAACCCCGGCATCAAGGTGACGCTGGTCAGCGGTCCCTATGCGACCACGCGAGACCAGATCTCGGTCGGCGCCGCAACCGGAACGCTTAGCGACGTCGTCGGTCTCGACGGCGCCTGGGTGAACAATCTGAACGCGCAGGGTGCGCTGGCCGACATGAACCCGATGATGGATGCGAGCGGGTTCGACAAGACCCAGGTCGCTGATATCATCAAGGTGGACGGCAAGGCGGTGATGTTTCCCGTGGCTTCGTTCGTCTATCCGGTCTTCGTCAATCTGGACCTCGCCGCCCAGGCAGGCGTGACCAAGCTGCCGTCGACCCGCGCGGAGTTTCTCGAAGCCGCCAAGAAGATGACCCACGCCGACAAGAACCAGTATGGCTGGGTGCTGCCCTTGTCGCTGCAAACGCCGTCCGGTGTCCAGAACGACCTGATGTCGTGGGTCTGGGCCTCGGGCCAATCGATGATGGTTGAGGGCAAGCCGGCTCTCGAGGGCAAGCCGGTCGTCGATATGCTCACCTTCGTCAAATCACTGAACGACGCCGGCGTCATCTCGCCCGGCATTGCCACCAAGACCGAGCAGGAGAAGGTCGAGGAATTCGTCAACGATCGGGTCGGAATGATGATCGACTCGCTTGCGCATGTGAACCTCATCCGCAAACGCAATCCCAAGCTGAACTTCGACCTGATCCCGGTCCCGGTCGTGGCGGACTACAGCGGCAAGCGCGGCCTTCCCTACGCCTCCTGGGGCATCGGCATCTCCGCCGCCTCGAAACATCAGGATGAAGCCTGGAAGCTCGTCCAATATCTGATGAGCGAAAAGGTGAATGCCAAGCTCGTGTCGCTTGCAAACGCCTTCCCGGGCAACGTCAACGCCAAGCCCGATTTCGTGACCTCGGACAAGGCTTTCGCCAAGGCTTTCGAAATCTTCAAGACCGGCTATCTCGCCAACGAGTTCACGGGCCTGCCGGTGGCTGAAGACCTGATGACCCAGTTCGACGTGGAGGCTCAGAAGATGCTTGCCGGCGAGCAGTCTCCGGAACAAGCCGCAACCAACGCTCAAAAGGGCTGGATGGCGAAATTCTGAGCGGCCCATTGCCCGTTTGCTATCTTCCACCGGGTGTCCCGGCCTCGGCCAGGCCACCCGTCAACAACGGATCGGCAATTTGAGATGGACCTGTTTTTGAAGCGCACCTTCCTCCTGAAGGCACATCCCAGGGGTCGCACATGACCGGGCAGAAGCGCTCCCACCATCGACTGAAACGAGCGGTCGCACCCTATCTCTATCTGTCACCATCGCTCCTCATAATCGGCCTTCTGATGCTGCTGCCGATGGTGACGGTGATTGGCTATTCGTTCCAGAACAGCGCGGTGCTGCGTCGCGATCCGTCCTTTGCCGGACTGAAACACTACCAGGCGATCTTTGCCGATCCGGTGTTCTGGGCCTCGCTGTGGCACACGCTCTATTTCACCTGCATGAGTGTCGTCTTCCATATGACCATCGGCATGCTCTTCGCACTCATGCTGAACAGCGACCGCATCAATCCGACGCTGCGCAACATCCTGCGCGTGCTGTACATACTGCCCTGGCTGTTCACCGCGGTGATTATCGCGGTGATCTGGCGCCTGCTGCTTGAGCCGAATGGTGTCGTGAACAGTGTTCTCATGCAGATCGGCATCATCGGCTCCAAGGTCGAGTGGTTTTCCTCGCCCGCGACCGCGCTGCACGCCGTCACCTTCGCCAATATCTGGGCGGGCTACCCGCTTTTCATGGTCAGCCTGCTCGCAGGCTTGCAGGGCATTCCCAAGGATTTCTACGAGGCCGCCGATATCGACGGCGCGAAGGCCTACCAGAAGCTGATCTTCATCACCATTCCGCAGCTGATGCCGATCATCATCAGCATCTCGCTGCTCGACTTCATCTGGACCATGCAGGTCTTTCCATTGATCTGGATAACGACGGGTGGCGGTCCGATCTACTCGACCGAGGTCCTCAGCACCTACACGTACAAGCTGGCGTTTTCGAGCTACAACCTGTCGCAGGCCTCGGCGAGCGCCGTGGTCATCCTGCTGATCTCTCTCGGCCTGACGCTGTTCTACATCCGCTATCAAAAGGCTCGGTAGTCACATGAGGAAAATGCACACGCCCAAAGACAGGCTGATCACCGCCGCGCTCCATGTCGCGCTTGCCGCAGGGCTCTTTTTCGCGGCCTTCCCGATCTACTGGATGCTGAGCAGCTCGTTCAAGTCGAACACCGAAATCTTTGCCCTGCCACCAACCGTCCTGCCGAAGGCCTTCACGCTGGAAGCGTATGCGGCCATCCTGGGCGACCCGGTAAAGCTGCGCTTCTTCTTCAACAGCTACTTCGTGGCCGGAGCGGTGACCGTGCTGACGGTGCTGATCGCCTTGCTGGCGGCCTATGGGTTCAGCCGTTTCAATTTCCGCGGCAAGGGCAGCCTCAACACTCTCATCATCAGCACGCAGACGATCCCGCCGATCACGCTTTTAATCCCCTTCTTCGGGCTTGTCGTCTCGTATGGCATCTTCGACACCTATGTCGCGCTGATCCTGACCTATCTGGTGTTTACGCTGCCCTATGCGATCCTGCTGATGACGGGATATCTGAACACCTTGCCCCGCGACCTCGATGAAGCGGTGGCTGTCGACGGCGGCACCAGTTGGACCGCACTGTGGCGGGTGATCGTGCCGATTTCACTGCCTGGTATCGTGGCGACGTCGGTCTACACCTTCCTGTTGTGCTGGAACGAATTTCTCTTTGCGCTGACACTGACGAAGTCGACGTCCATGCGCACCGTCCCGATCGGCATCCAGTTGTTGATGGGGCAACACGCATTCGAATGGAACCAGATGATGGCGATGAGCGTGCTCGGCTCGCTGCCGCTCCTGGTCATCTACCTGGTTGCCCAGAGGTTCTTCCTCGCCGGCATGACCGCAGGGTCGGTCAAGTAGGATGTCCCTCCAACGGAGGTGGAATCAAGGAATGAAAGGATGACCGTGAAAGACCTGGAAGTCGGTTGCCAGACCTTTACCTGGGAAATGCTCGGCGACCGTTTTGCCGGCGGCCCGGACGATCTGCTCAAGGCGATCGCCGATGGCGGCTATGCCGGCATCGAGATCACCGACACGATGATCGGCCGCTATGCCGCCAAGCCAGCGGAGTTCGCCGCCGCGCTGAAGTCATCCGGGCTGACGCTCGTCTCCTTCGCCTTCGGCTCCAAGAGCGGTTTCACGCTCAGGGATGAGATCGGCGCCGACCTGGAGACCGCCAAACGCTGGATCGACTTCGCCGCCGCCTTTCCCGGCGCGCTGGTGTCGATGGGCTCGGCCACGATCGTTTCCGACGGGCCGCGCGACGACAAGTTTGCCATCGCCGCCGAGGTCTACAACAAAGCCGGCGAGCTCGGGCGCGAGGCCGGCGTCCAGGTCGCGGTGCATCCAAGCTCGCATCACAACACGCTGCTGTTCGACCGCGCCGACTACGACCGCATCTTCGGGCTGCTCGACGCCTCGCTGGTGGGCTGGGTGCCCGACACCGGCCACATCTTGCGCGGTGGCCAGGACATGGCGGATACGCTCACCACTTATCGCGACCGCATCCGCTATGTGCATCTGAAGGATGTCGACGCGAATGGAACCTGGGCGATGCTCGGCAAGGGCGTCTGTGACACGGCGAAGGTGATCGAGATCGCTGGTGCTGCACCCAATTTCAACGGCTGGCTGGTGCTGGAGGAAGAGTCCGAAACGGCCGCCGCCGACCCTGCCGGCGCCGTCAAAACCAACCGCCAGACAATGCGCGGCTACGGAGCCTGAGACGATGACGACGAACAAGCCCCTGTCCGGCCCCGCAGCAATTGCCGCCCTGCCGCGCAACCGGCTTATCGGCGAGTTTTCGCTGTGGTCGGCCGACCTCGCCAATATGGAGCGCGATTTGAAGCGCATCGAGACCCATGCCGATGTCCATCATATCGACGTCGCCGATGCCCGCTTCACCCCTGGCTTCCTGTTCTTCCCGGACCTGGTGGCGCACATCGCCAAGCTCACCGCAAAGCCTATCCATGTCCATTTGATGGTCGAAGCCGAGATCGTCGAGGAACAGACGCGCCAGTTCATCGAGGCCGGCGCCGACCTGATCAGTGTGCACGCCGAAAACGGCGAGACCGGTCTGCGCGCCGTGAGACTGGCGCGTGAACTCGGGGCCGAGGCCGGCGTGGTGCTGCGGCTGGAAACACCGGTCGCGGCCGTCACGCCCTTCCTGCCGGAAGTGGCGTTCGTGACGCTGCTCGGCACTTCCATCGGCGTCAAGGGCCAAAGCCTGTCGGAGCAGGCGTGTCCGCGCCTGATCGAGGCGCGCGTGCTGATGCGCAAAGCCGGCCGCGAGGCCGACATCGTGCTCGCCGCCGATGGCGGCATCCGCCACGAGACCGTGCCCTTACTGCGCGCCGCAGGTGCGGAGACCGTGGTGCTGGGCTCGCTGGCCTTCGGCGATCCCGACCTTGCCCGGCGCATGGCCTGGCTGCACGGGCTGGAGGTCGCCGCCTGATGACCAAGCTTGCGCTGGCCTTCGATCTCGGCGGCACGGCGCTGCGCGGTGCGCTGGTCGAAAGCTATGGCCGCATCGTCGCTCATGCTTCAGCGCCGACGCTTGCCGGTGCGGGATCCGAGGCGGTGATCGGCCAGATCGTCGCTCTGGCAGGCACGCTGCTTAGGGAACACCCGCAGGCAAACGTCGCCGGCATCGGCGTCGGCGCGCCGGGACCGCTCGACCCCAAGGCGGGCATCGTGATCGCGCCGCCGACGCTGGCCGGCTGGCATGATGTGCCGCTGATCGACATTCTGGGGCAGCATTTCGGCCTGCCGGTGCGGCTGGAGAATGACGCCAATGCGGCGGCGCTCGGCGAATGGCGTTTTGGCGCCGGACGTGGCAGCGGATCGCTGGTGTTCGTCACCGTATCGACCGGCATTGGCGGCGGCGTCGTCGCCGATGGCCACATCTATCACGGCAGGCGCGGACTGGCGGCCGAGATCGGCCACATGACCATCACCGGTGAAGGCGACCGCTGCTTTTGCGGCGCCATCGGCTGCTTCGAGGCCGTTGCCTCCGGAACCGCGCTCGGCCGCCGCGCCACGCGACTGACCGCGCCGGGCGACGGCTCGCTCTTACGACGGCTGTCAAATGACGGCGACGTCTCGGCCAGGCATGTCGTAGAGGCTGCCAAGGCCGGCGACGCCAACGCTCTCGACCTGATCGAGGCGGAAGCACAATGGCTGGGCATCGGCTTCACCAACCTGCTTCATCTCTATTCGCCCGATCTGATTGTCATGGGAGGCGGCCTTTCCAACGGGTTCGACCTTCTGGCACCGTCGATCAGAGCGGTCATCCAGCAGCGGGCGATGCCGGCCTATCGCGACGTGCCGATCGTGCAGGCTGAACTCGGCGACCGCGCCGGGCTGATCGGCGCCGCCAGCCTGATCCTGTTGGAAGGCGAACCGGGTGCGCCGCTGGCGATGGCGCAGGACGACAAGGACAGAGGCGGGACCGCCGATGCCACGGAGGCACGCCATGGCTGAACTCGAGCTGCGCGGCGCGCGCGAAGATGGTGAATGGTCCAGTTTGAATGCAGCGCCAAGGTCCCCGAAGAGGACCCCTACCCTTCGCGATTCCAGCTGGCGTATTTTCGGATCGTTTGCCGCTTGTCTTCCGACAAGCCAACAAGGAGATTCTCCTCGAGATAGCCTTGCCGGATGAGATTGGCGAAGACCTGTATTAGCTGTGAATAGCGATAGTCGAACATCTGGTCGATCTTCCGTCGCTGCTGCCGCAGAAAGTCTTCGACATCCCATATTTCGGAAGGCGTTGCCGCAACGTGGGCCCTGCTCTTGAGTTCAGCCAACGTCTTGTCGAGCGCCACCTTCAGCGCTGCGTCATAGGCAGTGCGGGCGACTTTCTTTTCGGACGGAGACCATTTCTCACCAGCGGTCATCGACTGTCTCTATCGTGTTCGCGGCGGCCGTCATCCGGTAACCCTGGGACGCAGGACCCCGCCTTTGGGACAATCTACTTTCCGCAATGGTGATCGTTGACCTTGTTCAGCGCATTCGCGTCCGGCCCGACCCGGTCGTAAGAGCACGGGCCGGCCGCCGTGGTGATCAGCATTTTGTCATAGTAGCGCGGGCCGCCGAACAGGGCGTAGATGAGGTCGCGATGGGCGGGGACGTAGCGTTCGGGTTCTGGCTGACGATGGCGATGCTTGTCTTTGGCGACAGCCGCTGTGGACAGGCTGCAGCCGACAGCGAGAGCGAGCATGCAGGTCGCAAAGATCTTGGTGGTCATCGGCAGTACCCCTTCTGACGGTTCGGAATCGCAGCATATCCAAAAGCGCCTGCCGAACAAAGGTTCCCTCGCCGGCATTGCCGGCCGGTGCCGAGATCAGCCCGCACTGCGCGCGCGCCGCCGTTCGGCTGCAACCAGGAGGTCGACGAAAGCGCGCACCTTGGCCGGCCTGAAGCGCGCCGGCGGGAAGACGGCATGGATGCCACCGGACGGCAAGGTCCAGTCCGCGAACACCCGCACCAGCCGGCCGCGCGCAATGTCGTCGGCGACACTGTAATCCGGAAAGATGCCGAGGCCGATGCCGGCCAGCACGCAGGACAGCACGCCTGGTGTCTTGTCGCAGCTGACGACGGGGTTGAGTTCGGCCAGCACCGTTTCCGTGCCCCTCGAGAACAGCCATTGGCCGACCCCGCGCAACTGGGCGTTGCCGACCCAGGGCAGCGACTTCGCCTGCCTGGGGCTGGCTTCCCCAGGCAGCCTGGCGGCCAGTTCCGGGCTGGCGACGACGAATTGCTGCAGGCTGCCCAGCCGCCGTGCCAGATTGCTGGAATCGGCAAGCCAGCCGACGCGGATGCCGAGATCGATCTGCTCGTCGACCAGGTTGCTGACCGCATCGTCGAAGATCGTCTCGACCCGCATTTTCGGATATTTTCTGAGATAGGCGGCGATGGTCGGCGCCACGACCTTCTCGCCATAGTCGAGCGGCGCCGTCAGCCGCAGCGTCCCCGTCGGCTGCGCCGCGCGCTGCGAAATGTCGCCATAGGCTGCCTCCGCCTCGCGCAGGATGATCGCGGTCCGGTCATAGAACAGACGACCCTCTTCGGTCGCCGTCACGCGCCGGGTCGTGCGCCGCAACAGCGTAGCGCCAAGCTCTTCTTCGAGCTTGCCGACCTGATGGCTGACCACAGCCTTGGCAACATCGAGACGGTCGGCAGCGGCCGTGAACGAGCCGGTCTCCACCACGGTGGCGAAGTAAACGAGCCGGTTGAGATTGAGGAGTTCGGTCACAGGCCGCTCATTGTCTGATTTTATCAGACAGTTTGTATGATTGATCGCTATTTTTCGCAAGCGGTCCAGCTGTCATCTATCGGGCAACAGAATGAGGCCGCCATGACCAATGCAACCCTAACCTATCTTTTCGACCCGCTCTGCGGCTGGTGCTATGGCGCCACGCCGATGCTGGATCGACTGGCCGCCGGCGGGACCGCGCTCCAACTGCTGCCGGTGGGGCTTTTCTCCGGTGCCGGCGCGCGGCCGCTGGATGCAGGTTTTGCCGCCCACGCCTGGGACAATGACCAGCGCATCGCGCGGCTGAGCGGACAGCGCTTCAGCCAGGCCTATCTCGACAATGTGCTCAATGTCAGCGGCACCTTGCTCGATTCTTCCGCTGCCACCATGGGCATCAACGCCGCCGGGCTGCACGACTGGCGCCAGGAACTTGCGGCACTGAAGGCGATCCAGCATGCCCGCTATGTCGACGGTCGCGATATTGTGACGGTTGACGGCGTCGCCTCGGTACTGACCGACGCCGGCATGAGCGACGCGGCAAAGCTCTTGAAGGCGCCGACGCAGCCGTTTCTGGCGAAGCATGACGACCTGGTCAGCCGCGGGCGGATGTTGTTCCAACGGCTGCATGCCAATGGCGTTCCCGCGCTGGCGGTGATCGGCCAAACGGCGCCGCGCCTGATCGGCGCCAACGCGCTGTTCGGCAGCTACGACAATCTCGTCGCTCACATCGAGGCGGCGTAGTCCCAGAAATTCTCCCCAGACGAAATTCTCCCCAGACGAAAGGAAAATCCCCATGAAAATCGCACTTATCGGCGCGTCCGGCCAGGTCGGCTCCCGCCTGCTTAAGGAACTCTCCGATCGCGGGCACAGCATCACCGCCATTGCCCGGCATCCAGACAAGATCGCGGCACTTCCGGGCGTGACTGCCAAGAAGGGCGACGTCTTCGACAAGGATGGCCTTGCCGCCCTGATCAAGGGTCATGACGCGGTGATCTCCTCGGTGCATTTCCTCGACAGCGATCCCGATACGCTCATCGCAGCCGTGCGTGCTTCCGGCGTCAAACGCTACCTCGTCGTCGGCGGCGCCGGCAGCCTTGAGGTTGCGCCCGGCAAGCGCCTGGTCGACACGCCGACCTTCCCTGATATCTACAAGGCCGAGGCACAGAAGGGCGCCGACTTCCTCGACACGCTGCGGACGGTCGACGATCTCGACTGGACCTTGCTGTCGCCTTCGGCGCTGTTCGTCGCCGGCGAGCGGACCGGCAAATACCGCATCGGCAAGGACACGCTGCTGACGTCCGACAAGGGCAGCAGCATTTCCTTCGAGGACTATGCCATCGTCATGGCCGACGAGATCGAAAAGCCGGCGCATATCAAGCAGCGCTTCACGGTCGGCTACTGAGCGCACTTCATTGACAGGCGGGCACTCGACGGAGCGGCCCGCGTCCGTTGCTATCGACGATAGTGCCATCGGAGCCTCCGATGGCACTATCGCTTTCTTCCGTTTCCACTCCTGCCGCCGGTCTGCGACTCTCGCCGGAGCGGTTCAGGACAGGAACGGAAACATGGCAGACATCGCAAAATCGAAAATCGCTATCATTGGCGGCAGCTCCGGAATGGGGCTGGCGTTGGCAAGGCGGTGCCTGGACTCAGACGCCGAAGTCATCATCGTCGGCCGCAGTGAAGCCAGGCTCAAGCGTGCCGGCGAGGCGCTGCAGAACCCTTCCGCTTTGAGCGCCGTCGCGGCCGATATCGCCAGGGAGGATCAGGTCGCTGACCTGTTCAAGCGAATTGGCCGGCTCGACCATATCGTCAGCACCGCCGCCGACATCGAAGGCGCCTATGAGCTATTGCCTTCAGTCGACCTGAAGGCGGCGCAGCGGGTCGTCGAAAGCAAATTTTACGGGCCGCTGCTGCTCGCCAAATATGGCGCGCCGCAGCTTTCGGCTAACGGTTCCATCACCTTCACCTCAGGCATCGCCGCCTATCGACCTGCCGCGCGCGGCTCCGTCGTCGCTGCCGTCAACGCTGCGCTGGAAGGGTTGGTGCGGGCGCTGGCGGTCGAACTGGCGCCGATCCGCGTCAACGCCGTCTCGCCGGGCTGGGTCGACACGCCGATCTGGAGTTTTGTGGCCGGCGACAAGAAGCACGAGACGCTCGATGCAATGGCCAGGCGCCTGCCGGTCGGCCGCGTCGGGCAACCGGACGACATTGCCGATGCTATCGCCTTCCTGATGAGCAACGGTTTTACGACAGGGACGGTTCTGCATGTCGAGGGCGGTCACCGGCTGATCTGAGCGCAGCGAAATTCCTGGCCGCGGCCGCCAGCAGCAGTTTCAGCGCCGGCGGTTGCACCCGCCGGCGGCGCCAGATCATGACCAGCGACGCCGTGCGGGCCGAACCCGGCCATGGCAATTCGACGATCTCGCCGCGATCGAGCGCGTCGGCAACGGCCAGCCGCGGCACCAGGCCCATGCCGACACCAGTCGCCACCAGGCCCGCAATGGCGCCGATGCTGCCGACTTCGGCGGCAAGTTCTGGCGCTGCAATCTCGGCAAAGGCAGTGTCGAACAGATGCCGGTAGACGCATCCGGTTTCCGTCACCACGAAACGCATCGCGGCGAGCGTGGCCAGGTCGCTCTGCCCCGATGCGGGCGCATGTTCGGGTGAGGCGACAAGGACCAGCGGCTCGGCCGATATCGTGCGCCGGGCCAGACGTTCGTCCAGACCGCCTTTGTCGAAACAGAAGGCGACGTCAATCTCGCTCTCTTCGAGCTGCCGCAGCAGGGCATCGCTGCCGGCGATTTTCAGCCGCAGACCGATCTCCGGGTGGTCGCCTCGAAAGGCCGCCAGCCATTGCGGAAGTCTGACGGTCGCAATCGTCTCCAGCGCGCCGACCGTAACCGTTCCGGCGGTCATTCCCGTCGTTGCCTCGACGGCAATACGCGCCTCCTCCGCCAGTTGCAGAATCTCTTCAGCATAGGGTTTCAGCGCGTCGCCGGCCGTCGTCAGGTCGAGGCCGTGGCGCGAGCGGATGAAGAGGACGACACCAAGTTCGCTTTCCAGCGACTGGATCTGGTCGCTGACGCTCGACTGCGCCAGATGAACCTCCCGCGCTGCGCGGGTGATGTTGCGGTGCCGCGCCACGGCGAGGAAGGTCTTGAGCAATCGTGGGTGCATGCCGTTTCCGGATCTGTCTCTGTTCGACATTTCGGGCTTGGCTGGTCCACTTGCAACCCTGGTCCATTTGCAACCCCGGTCCATTTGCAACCCATTGACGCCGGCGTCATCTGGTTGTGGCAGACCGAAGGGCCAGAATTTCGCGGCAATGACCCGCAAGTTTTCCCACGGCCGGCGCGGTGGCCCAAGAGATCGCCTCTGGCAGATCGCATCGTACGTATGCTCTATGCCAAGCTGATTTCCAGCACCGATGGAAGGACCGACATGCCCCGCCCGCAAGGAACCATCGCCCCGATCCTGACGCCGTTCGAGAACGATGGCCGCATTGCCCGTGACCTGTGGATCTCACATGCCAAATGGGTGCTGGGCCAGGGCGCCCATTTGCTGTCGCCGTTCGGCACCACGGGCGAGGCACTGTCGCTCTCGCTCGACGAGCGCATGCAGGCGCTGGAATGGCTGGTTGCATCAGGCATTTCGCCGGGGCGCATGATGCCCGGCACCGGCGTCACCGCACTGCCCGAAACCGTCGAACTGTCGAAGCACGCGGTCGGCCTCGGCTGCGCCGCCGTGATGGTGCTGCCATCGTTCTTCTACGCGGCCGCCGGGGACGATGGCCAGGCGCGCTACTACAGCGAGCTGATCGAAAGGGTGGCCAACCCGGCGCTGAAGGTGATCCTCTACCACATCCCGCAGAACTCCGGCGTGCCGGTAAGCCCTGCCCTGACCGCCCGGTTGAGCGCGGCGTTTCCAGAGACGGTCGTCGCCTACAAGGATAGCGCCGGCGACTGGAACAACACGGCGGCGGTGATTGCCGCCGCACCCGACGTCGCGGTGTTCCCCAGCTCGGAGGCGCAACTGACCAAGGGGCTCGCCAGTGGTGCTGCGGGCTGTATCTCCGCGACCGTCAATCTCAACGCTGCGGCCATCCGCGCCCTCTACGACGCGACGATCGCTGGCCAAGACGTCACGGAAGCGGACGCCGCGATCAGGGCGTTCCGCAAGGTGATCCAGGATGCAGGCCTGATCCCGGCAATGAAGGCCGTGCTGGCGGTGCGCTCCGGCGACAAACGCTGGCTCAACCTGCGCGCGCCGCATGAGAATGCGACGCTGGAAAGCGGCAAGGCGCTGCTCACTGCGCTCGGTCCCGCAGCCGATCACATTGGCCGAGGTCACGCATGATGGCGGTTGGCGCAACCCACATGCTCGCATCTTTTCAATCGGCCTAAAGTGACGAGCCTGCCGCCTCTAACGCCGACACGGGCTTAAGCGGTCGCGGACGATCAGCCCCTTTCAGGCACAGTGCGATGCCGCCATTGGTCCTTGAACGGTCAAAATGGAGGCGTACCATCGCGGCATCTGAAACTGAGTCTTCTTCATTCGTCTGGGCTAATGTCCGGACCCGATTGGATATTTTCCTTGGCAATGGATGCAACCCGCGGCGCGGCGAAGCGCGGCAAATCGTTTGCCCATGTGGCGGAGGCGTCCTGGGGCAAGGGCCTCAGCACGCTGCTGCGCATCGTGCGCATGACGTTGCGCCATCCCTGGCAGGTTGCGGTCACCATCGCCTCGACCTTCATCGCCGCGACGCTGCAGCTGTTCATCCCGCGCCTGCTGGGCCACGCCATCGACCAGGCGCAAGGCGTGATGGCTGGAGGCGGCGGCGCGGCGGCTGAGCAGGCGCTGTGGACGACGGCGATCACCTTGCTCGTCGTCAGCATCCTGCGCGGCCTCTTCACCATGGCGCAGAATTATTATGGCGAGGCCGTTGGCCACCGCACCGGCTATGAGCTGCGCCTGGCCTTCTACGAGAAGATCCAGCGGCTGAGCTTCTCCTTCCATGACCGGGTGCATACCGGCGACCTGATTACGCTTGGCCTGCTCGACCTCGACGGCGTGCGCATGTTCTTTTCCACCGGCATATTGCGCGTGGTGCTGCTCGGCGTGCTGATCGGCGTCGGCTCCTATCTCCTGATCAGCACCGATCTCGAGCTCGGGCTGCTCAGTCTGAGTTTCGTGCCGTTCGTCGCCTGGCGCTCCTCGGTCACACAGCTCAGGCTGCGCAGCACCTGGCTGACGCTGCAGGAGCGGCTGTCAGTGCTGAGCCGGGTGATGGACGAGAACCTCGGCGGAATCCGCGTCGTGCGCGCCTTTGCGGCGCAGCGGCATGAGCTGGAAAAATTCGACCGCGCCAAGAAGTCGGCGCTGGAGCTTGCCGACCAGCGCGTCGACATCCGCGTCTCTAACACCAGCGCCATGAATTTTTCCTTCCTGGCGGCCATGGGCCTGGTGCTGTGGTTCGGTGGCCAGAAGGTGATCGCGGGCCAGATCAGCGTCGGCACGCTGGCGCAGTTCCTCACCTTCATGACCATCCTGCAGATGCCGGTGCGCCAGCTCGGGCTGATGGTCAACTCGTTCGCCCGCGCCTCGACCTGCGGCACAAGGCTGTTCGAACTGCTTGACGCCGAACTTGACATCGAGGATGCGCCTGATGCCAAGGATCTCGTGGTCACCGAAGGCGTGCTGCGCTTCGACAATGTCGGCTTCCGCTACGTGGGCGCCGGCGGCCGGCCGGCGCTGTCGGGCATTTCCTTCGAGGCCAGGTCCGGCGAGACCGTCGGCATTGTCGGCCCGCCGGGCAGCGGCAAGTCGACCATCGCGCATCTGATCCCGCGCTTCTACGACGTGACGTCGGGCGCGATCACGATTGACCGGCAAGATATCCGCGAGGTCACGCTGCAATCGCTGCGCAAGGCGGTCGGCGTCGTGCAGCAGGACGCTTTCCTGTTCACCACCTCGATCGAAAACAACATCGCCTATGGCAATCCGTGGGCGCGCGAGACCCGCATCGGGCAGGCGGCTGAATACGCCCAGCTGCACAATTACATCATCGGGCTTCCGGCCGGCTACACCACGGTCGTGGGCGAGCGCGGGTCATCGCTTTCCGGCGGCCAGCGGCAGCGCCTGACCATCGCCCGCACCCTGATGCTGCGGCCTTCGGTGCTGGTCTTCGACGATTCCACCGCGGCTGTCGACGCCGGCACCGAGCAGCGAATCCGCACCGCGATGAAGCGTTTCGCCAAGGACCGCGTGACGCTGATCATCTCGCACCGGCTGAGCTCGCTGATGCATGCCGACCAGATCCTGTTCGTCGAGAATGGCCGCATCGCCGAGCGCGGCACGCACCAGGAATTGCTGGCGCTCGGCGGACGCTACCGCGCGCTTTACGACCTGCAGCTGCGGCCGGACGACGATTTGCCGGTGGCGGTGGGAGCCGCATGATGTCGACACAGAACGACGACCAGAAGGAAGACACCAGCCGGCGGCCCACCAGGGCCGTTGTCGGTTCGCACCGCGACGAGGAAGAGGTCTTCGGCAAGGTCTACGATCCGCGTATCCTGCGCCGCATCTGGAGCTTCGTGAAACCGTATCAGGGCCGGGTCTTCATCTCGGTTGCCGCCGTGCTGGTGTTCACGCTGACGCAATTGGCGATCCCGCTGGTCATCCGTTACGCCATCGACCACGGCATGGCCGCTGGCAAGGCCGACCGCTCGGTGATGAACTGGGCGATCGGCGCCTTCGCTCTGATCATCCTGATCAACTATGGCGCCAGCTATGTCCAGGAAAGTGTCGTCGGCAAGGTGGCCGAGAATGTGCTGTCGGATTTGCGCCGCGCCATGTTCAGCCATCTGCAGCGTGTGTCGCTGAGCTTCATGGACAAGACCGAAGTGGGACGGTTGATGTCGCGCCTGCAGGGCGATGTCAATTCCATGCAGGAATTCCTCGAGACCTCGGTGATGTCGGTGGGCGACATCGTGCTGATGTTCGGCATCGTCAGCGTGCTTTTGTGGCTCGATTTCCGGCTCGGTCTGCTGACGCTGTCGACCATGCCGGCGTTGTTCATCGTGCGCCTGTTCTGGCTGCCGCGCGCCAAGGTCGCCTTCATGGCCGCGCATGAGACCAACTCGATCGCCAATGGCGCGCTGGCCGAAGGCATCCATGGCGTTCGCACGGTGCAGAGCCTGGAGCGCCAGCACGTCAATTTCGACCTTTATGACGAGAAGGTGCTGGCCAATCTCAGGGCTCACCTGACCTCGGCCAAATATGCGCAGGTGATGGTGCCGATCGTCGACACGCTGACCGGCATTGCGATGGCAACCGTGATCGTCGTCGGCGGCTCGATGGTGCTGTCGCACAGCCTCGACATCGGCGTCATGGTGGCGTTCCTGTTCTATATCCAGCGCTTCTTCGACCCGATCCGCTCGCTCACCATGCAGTACTCGGTCATGCAGCGCGCCATGGCGTCGGGCCAACGCATCTCCGAAGTGCTGGACGTACCGGTCGACGTCAGCGACAGACAGGGCGCGGTGACGCTGACGCGCGACATGGACGGTTCGGTCGAGTTCAGGAACGTCACCTTCGGCTACCGGCAGAACCAGCCGGTGCTGAAAAACATCTCCTTCCGCGTCAATCCGGGCGAGACGGTTGCGCTTGTCGGCCCCACCGGTTCGGGCAAGTCGAGCTGCATGGCGCTGGTGCACCGCTTCTATGATGTCTGGTCGGGCGAGGTGCGGGTCGGCGGCCACGACGTGCGCGACGTGACGCAGGATTCGCTCGGCGACCAGGTGGCGATGGTGTTGCAGGAGCCGTTCCTTTTTTCCGGCACGGTGCTGGAGAACATCCGCTACCACAAGACATCGGCTACCCGCGAGGAGGTGGTGCGCGCCCCGCCGGCCGGCGGCGCGCCCCACTTCATCAAGCATTTGCCCGATGGCTACGACACCGAGCTCGAACAGCGCGGCGGCAATCTGTCCCTCGGCCAGCGCCAGCTGATCAGTTTCGCCCGGGCGCTGGTCGCCGACGCAAAAATCCTGGTGCTCGACGAGGCCACGGCGAGCATCGATTCCTACACCGAGATGCTGATCCAGAAGGCGCTGGTCACGCTGCTGGAAGGCCGCACCGGGCTGGTCATCGCGCATCGGCTGGCGACCATACGCGGCGCCGATCGCATCATCGTTTTACAGAACGGCGAGATCGTCGAAAGCGGCAACCACGAGCAGCTGATGGCGGCCAAGGGCCTCTATGCCAGGCTCTACAACATGAACTACGCATCGTTCGACGATATTGCCGAGGAAGACATAGGCGCGCCGGCCGGCAAGGCGACGTGAGCTGCTGCCGGTTCAGCTCGACTGGGAATGGTGCGGGGCCAAAACTCGTCGTCGACCAATTCGGCTTCAGATGACGACACGTTTCAGCTCGCCTTCCAGCGTAAGCCCGGCGTCACGCCTGCCGCGCGTTCAGGTGGAGGAGCGGCCGGCCGCCTAAAGGGCAATCCCGCGTAAATTCTGAATTCTACGCGCCGCCTGGCGCGCGATGCACGCGCAGCTTGCGCCTGAACCTCAGCAAACGCCGTCATGATGGCTTTCGTTCCTTAGCCGTCGGATGAAAATCGCCGGGGAACAGGAAGGCTTGCTGGGAGTTTAGTTCTTCGAGCCGCGCCGTGAACGGCGCGGCAGCGAAGGAGACGGCATATGGGCCTGGGTACCATTCTTATTATCATCCTGATCATCGCGTTGCTCGGCGGCTTCAGCGGCCTCGGCGGCGGCCCGTTCTACGGCACTGGTTACTATGGCGGCGGTGGCCTCGGGCTGGTGCTGATCATCGTGATCATTCTGGTTGTTCTCGGGCGAATATAGCGTCGCCATTGGCGGCCGCCGAGTTTCTACGGCGGCCGCGTTTTCGCCTGACATTGAGGTTTGAAGACATGGCAGCTGAAGACATTGCTGGTCCGGAAACACTGGGCCGGCGTCGGCGCGAGCGAACGCGACGAGCTGGGATATCCTAATGGTGGCACTATCCGAAGGCGCCGGGCGTAATGCTGCAGACCCCGACACCCGCCTGGCGGCCGTGGCGTTCATCGAGGCGGATCGGACGCTTCGAGAAACCCAGGACGGCGACGAGGCGGGTTCGGCCTTTCTCGCTCTGTCGACAAGGGCAGCACCGGCCCGAAGGCAGCAATGGCAGGCACGCCTCACGCCTGAACGCGGTCAACCCGCCGTAGTTCCGCCAGCAGAAACACCACCAGCACGCAGCACAGCAGGCCAAGCGACGATGGCAGTCCCTGATGTCCGGTCAGTTGCATCGCCAGCCCGGCCACCGGGGAGCCGACGATGCCGCCTACGCCCCATACGAACGCAAAGGCGGCATTGCCGGCGATCAAGGCTTGACCGGTGAAACGCTCGCCGAGCTGGATCAGTGACAGCGTGTAGATCCCGAACGAGACACCGCCCCAGACGAAGAAGAGCGGCCAGATAAGCCATGTAGCGAAGAGCAATGGCAACAGCAGGCAACCGGCCAGGCAAGCCATGACACAGAACAGCATCATCGGCTTCGAGCCAAACCGTTCGGCGGCGCGCCCAAGCACGACCTGCAGCACGGCATTGCCGGCGATAAAACAGGTGATGAGCGAAGCGATGCGCTGCTCAGTGCTGCCGAGCGCGGCACCATAGACCGCGAACAGCGAAAGCAGGACTTGCTCGAAGGCGGCAGCCGTGAAGACTGCGAACAAGAGCAGCGGCGCCAGCGCGAAGAAGCCGCCGACCGACACCGCTTCGCCCTCACGCGGCATGTCGGGCAGGCGTGGCGCGACGGCAAGCACGATCAGGCCGCAGACCAGGAAAGCCGTGCTGCCGACGATGAAGGGTGGCCATCCTTGCGTGCCGACCAAGCCTAGCGACAGCGGGCCGAGGCCGAAGCCGGCCGAAACGATCGACGAATAAAGGCCCATGATGCGGCCTCGGCGTGCGGCGGGTGTGATCGAGACCAGCCAGGTTTCACTGATCACGTAAAGCGGATTGGCAAAGAAGCCGAGCAGGAAGCGCAACGGCATCCAGGCCCATACATCCTGCGTCCAGGCAATCGCGATCAGGACGGTTGCTGCCAGGATCGAACACACAACCGCAAAGCGCGCCGCGCCCACCCGCCGGACCAGCGCCGGCGTGAAGAGCGACGATATAATGAAACCCAGAGGCGTCATCGCGGCCGAGAGGCCGATAAGGCCCGGTGTCGTCCCTTGCCGTTCCAGGATGAAGCTGAGCAGCGGATACGTCAGCCCCTGTGCTATGGCGAACACCGTAACTGTCGCGATGATGCCGGCCATCGCGGCCCATGCGATGTGGTTCTCCGGCGGTGACGTCGCGTCTTCGGCGCTCATGCCGACTTCGAAGCAGGATCGGCACGTTCCGGCAAGTGCAAATGCCGGCAAAACGCCGCGGTACGCCCAAACAGGCGGGCGGGTCTTATCCGCGACATCAGCTCACACTTGCCAGAAGCGTTTGACGATTTCGGCCTCGACCTGGCGTCTGGTCAGACCGATATCGTCGATCAGGTGCGGATTGGCCTCCGCCATCTGCTTGAGGTCCCAGCGAAAGCGTATCCGCTCGCGCCAGGCCGCGATCATGCCCCGCGGGCCTGTCGGACGCCGGCCCGATGACACCGCCTTTTCCGGCAAGGCTGCACGAGCAGAAGCAAGGGTATCGTTCATGGCAACCTCCATTCGGTTTGAGGGGCGACAGCCCTCTGCTTGAAAGAGGTTGAATTCTGCCGCATGCGGACGGCGCCGTAATTAAGCCCGGCCAAATAGTTCTCAAAAGTTCCAAACCGGCTAGAGCACCTCGCCGTTTCATGGAAACGCGAGGTGCTCAACTCTTTGTTTTGACGCCATACGTCCGTGAAGCGCTCCGCCGCGCTTTCCCGTGGGAAAACCGCCTTCACACCTTTCCTGGAATTGCTCTATAGATGCGCGTTATGCAGGGATCGCGCTTTGCCTTTGGTCCGTTCGTGCTTGATCCGGGTGCGGGAACGCTCCTTCGGGACCAAGTTCCCGTCGCCGCCGGCCACCGCGGACTGCAGCTGCTGGCGGCGCTCGTCGCCCGGCCCGGCGAGATCGTGGCCAAGGCCGAGTTGATGGATGCGGCATGGCCAGGCACCGCCGTTGAGGAAGGCAACCTCACCGTCCAGATTGCGCAATTGCGCAAGCTGCTGGGTCCGGCCACGAACGGCGGAGAATGGATATCGACCGTTCCGCGCGTCGGCTATCGCTTCGCCGGCGCCATCGAACAGCTCGGCGACGAGAAGCGACAGGCTTTGCCGCTGCCCGCCAAACCGTCGATAGCCGTGCTGCCCTTTGCCAATTTCAGCAACGACCCCGAGCAGGAAGCCTTCGCCGACGGGTTGACCGAAGACCTGATCACCGACCTGTCGAGGATCGGCGGCCTGTTCGTCATCGCGCGCAACTCGACCTTTGCCTACAAGGGCAAGGCGGTGGATGTGCGCGAGGTCGCCAGAGAACTTGGCGTGCGCTATCTCTTGGAGGGCAGCGCCAGACGCGCCGCCGGGCGCGTGCGCATCAACGCCCAGCTGGTCGACGCGCTGAGCGGCGAGCATTTATGGGCAGACCGCTTCGATCGCGGCCTGGAAGATATCTTTGCCGTTCAGGACGAGGTGACGGCCAAGATCGTCGAGGCGCTGCTTGGCCGGCTGCGCGCGCCGCTGCCGCGCAATCGGCCCCGAAATCTCGAGGCCTACGATCTGTGCGTGCGGGCCCGCAACCTGATCGACGTCTCGCCGGAGACGGCGCGCGAAGCGCATCTGTTGCTGACGCGCGCGCTTGCGCTCGATCCGGACTATGCCGAAGCCTATCGCTGGCTTGCCATGAACCACTGGATGGGATGGGTGCATTGGGGAGAGCCCATTGAGCCCGCCCGAGGCCTTGCCCTGGAGCTGGCGCGCAAGGCTGTGGCGATCGATCCCAACGATGCCGGCTGCCACTGGGTGCTTGCCAACCTGCTTGCCTATGAGCGCAGATTCGACGAGGCGGATGTGGGATTTGCCAAGGCGTTCGAACTCGACCCGAACGAGGCCGATGCCTGGGCGACATTGTCCGACATCGCGGTCCTGGCCGGGCGCGTCGAGGACGGCCTCGACTATATCAGCAAGGCGTTCCGGCTGAACCCGTTTCCGGCAAGCTGGTACTACCTGACGCTCGGCCAGGCGCAATATGCGGCGCGCGACTATGAAGCCGCGGTCGAGACGACGCGCCGGGACGAGACGTATCGGACAAGCTCGCGCCGTTTCCTTGCGGCAAGCCTTGCGCAACTCGGCCGGATCGATGAGGCGCGCGCCGAGGTCGACCTGTTCCTTGTCGCGAACCCACATTTCACCACCCGCCACTGGGTCGAGACGGAGCCGTTCCGCGACACGGCCACGCTCGACCATTTCGTCGATGGCTTCCGAAAGGCCGGCCTTCCGGAGTGACGGACCGGCGTGCTCGATCGATGCCAGGCACCGTCGGTTGCGGCTCAATCTGTCAATGTTTGCAAGTCGCGAGGCCGCTCGACCGATCTTGCTTCCGCGTGCAGTCATCCAACAGCGATTGCAGCGAAGCGGCGCGCGAAACCTCTGTCACGGTGAAGCCGGCTGGAACGGCCACGATCGATCCGGCCACGGGTGAGCGCTGGGTGGCGGCTGGCGACTGCCTGATTGCGCTCTCGTCTGCAATGCCGGCATCGCGGTCGCCGTGGGCAATGATCGGCTTGCCTCGTTGAGCTTTCAGCGACGCGCTCCGACAACTCGCGACGATTTTTCTAGATGCCGGATGATTTTTCTAGATGCCGTTTGTCGAAGCATGATCTTTTCCGAAAACCGTTTCCCACTTTCTGGATCACCCTCTAGCGGCTTGCGTGATCGGAAGTCACCCGCACAACCTGGTTATCTGAGCGCCCTTTAGCTTTCCTTGTTTGAGGTCGGCGGCGGGAGTAATAGTCGCCAAGGAATTGCGAGGAGGAAGAGATGACGCTGAACTTCGACCCGAAGGCGAAGGCCACGGCGTTGTACCATGGCGAATTCCGACCGATGTTCATTGGCGGCAAGTGGGTCGCGGCGCAGTCCGGCCAGGGCATGCAGGCACTCAATCCGGCAACAGGCGAGGTGCTGGCGACAGTGCCGCGCGGCGGGGCTGCCGATATCGACTCGGCGGTGGCCGCCGCGCGCGCGGCCTTCGAAGGCCCATGGTCCAAATTCTCGCCCTACGAGCGGCAGTGCGTGCTGCTCAGGATCGCCGATCTCTTCGAGACGCATTGGGAAGAGCTCAGCGTTTCCGACACGCTCGACATGGGGCTGCCGATCACGCGCACGCTCGCCAACCGGCGCCGCGTCATCGGCATGCTGCGCTTCTATGCTGGCATGGCGACGGCGCTGCATGGCGAGGCGATCGACAATTCGATTCCCGGCGAGATCGTCACCTTCACCCGGCGCGAGCCGGTGGGCGTCGTTGGTGCGATCATTCCCTGGAATGCGCCGACCGCCGCCTCGATCTGGAAGATCGCGCCGGCGCTGGCGACAGGCTGCACCATCGTGCTGAAACCGTCCGAGGATGCGTCGCTGACGCCGCTGCTGATCGCGCAACTGATGCAGGAAGCCGGCGTGCCCGACGGCGTCGTCAACGTCGTCACCGGCACCGGGGCCGAAGCCGGTGCGCGGCTCGCCGAACATCCAGACGTCAACAAGATCGTTTTCACCGGATCGACGCTGACCGGCCAGGCCATCGCGCGGGCAGCCGTGGCCAACCTCAAACGCGTTTCACTGGAGCTCGGCGGCAAGTCGCCGATCATCGTCTGCCGCGACGCCGACATCGACAAGGCTGTTCCGATCGCGGCGATGGCGGTGTTCGTGCATTCGGGCCAGATCTGCATTGCCGGCTCGCGGCTGTTCGTGGCGCGCGAAATCCATGACGAGTTCGTCCGCCGGCTCGCCGATTTCGCCGGCAGACTGCGGATCGGCCATGGCATCGAGGCCGAGACGGAAATCGGACCGCTCATCAATGCCAGGCAGGCAGCCAAGGTGGAGGGCTATATCAGGGCCGGCAGCGACGAAGGCGCCGAACTGGTCGCCGGTGGCTCGCGGCTGACCGGCGAGCTCTACGATGGCGGCAACTTCATTGCGCCGACGGTCTTCGGCGCCGTGTCGGACCAGATGACCATCGCGCGCGAGGAGATTTTCGGCCCGGTGATTTCGGCGATGCCCTTCGACACGCTCGACGAAGCGGTGGCGCGCGCCAATGCGACGCCCTATGGCCTGGCCGCCGGCATCTTCACCACGCATCTGGGCACCGCCCACAAGCTTGCGCGCCGCGTCAAGACCGGCTCTGTCTGGGTCAACATGTACCATGCCATCGACCCGGCGGTGCCGTTCGGCGGCATGAAGATGTCCGGCTATGGCCGCGAGGGCGGCATCGAGCATCTGCACGAGTATCTGGAGACCAAGTCGGTCTGGATCCAGACCGACTGATATTCGCGCGGCGTTCTCTGCGAAATCACGATGAAACCAAAACGGCCAGGACGGCCGCGCAGTCACCGGCTTTGACCAGGCCGGGGAAATGCCGCGCAGCCAGCATGCCGGACATTTTTGCCTTGATCTCCTGCGGGGCGATGCCAGTGCGGCCGGTGGAATGGATGCGCGCCAGCACCGAGCCTTCTTTCACAGGCTCGCCGAGATCGACCATGGTCTCGATCATGCCGTCGTCCTCGGCGAAGGAGAAACAATCGCCTGACGGCATGTCGAGCCACTGAGTTCTGCCCTTCTCGACCGCACCATCAACAATGCCGGCATGGCGCAGCACATTGCTGATGCCGCGCCGCGCGATCCGCACGGTCTGGGCACGCGAGGTGCCGCCCCCGCCAAGCTCGGTGCTGACGAAGACCTTGCCCATTTCCTCGGCCGCCGTGTCATACATGCCGACGGAGTCAATCTCGATCATGCGCATCGAGAATGGAGCCGCGAATGCGGCGACCGCGTCGAAGGCTTTCTGCTCCAGCGCCTTGTCGGGCACCGTGTGGGCGGCACAGAAGGGCACGAAATCCAGCGTCCTGCCGCCGGAGTGGAAATCGAAGACGAGGTCGGCCCGCGGCAGCAGTTCGCGTTGAAAGTAGTCGGCGATCTTCTCGGTCACCGTGCCGTCGGGACGGCCGGGAAAGCTGCGGTTCATGTTGCCCTTGTCGATCGGCGACGTCCGGGTGCCGGCGCGGAAGGCCGGATAGTTCATCGCCGGCACGATGATCACCGTGCCGCTGACCTGTTTGGGATCGAGCGTGCGGGCGAGATCGTAGAGCGCCAGCGGCCCCTCATACTCATCGCCATGGTTGCCACCGGTGAGCAGCGCGGCCGGCCCCTTGCCGTTGCGGATGACGCAGATCGGGATCGTCACCGAACCCCAGGCCGAGTCGTCGCGGCTGTAGGGCAGGCGCAGGAAACCATGTTGCACGCCGTCCTTGTCGAAATCGACGGTCGGGGCGATCGGGGAAGGGCGGAGGCTAGGCATCGGGCTCAATTCTTCAGCACCAGTTTGCGCGGTACATTGGCGAGGCACTCTACACCGGTTTCGGTGATCAGGATGGATTCGGTGATTTCCAGTCCCATGGTCTCCAGCCAGAGACCGGTCATGAAATGGAAGGTCATGCCAGGCTTGAGTTCGGTGCGGTCGCCGGGGCGCAGGCTCATGGTGCGTTCGCCCCAATCCGGCGGATAGGAGAGACCGATGGAATAGCCGGTGCGGTTGTCCTTGACGATGCCATATTTCTTCAACACGGCGAAAAAGGCGTTGGCGATGTCCTCACAGGCATTGCCGGGCTTTGCCGCCGCCAGCCCCGCCTCCATGCCTTCCAGTGTCGCCTTCTCGGCATCGAGGAATTCCTGTGTCGGCTTGCCGAGAAAGACGGTGCGCGACAGCGGGCAATGGTAGCGGTTGTAGCAGCCGGCGATCTCGAAGAAGGTGCCCTCGCCCGACTTCATCGGCTGGTCGTTCCAGGTGAGATGCGGCGCCGAGGCGTCGGCGCCCGACGGCAGCAGCGGCACGATCGCCGGATAGTCGCCGCCGACGCCATCGACACCGCGCGTGCCGGCATCGTAGATCTCGGCGACCAGATCGCATTTGCGCATGCCTACTTCGATCTTGTCGACGATGCGCTGGTGCATGGCTTCGACGATCCGAGCCGCCTTGCGCATATAGTCGATCTCGGTTGAACTCTTCACGGCGCGCTGCCAGTTGACCAGCGCTGTCGCGTCGACGAAGCGGGCGTTGGGCAGGTGCTTCTGCAACGCGGCGAAGGCGGCAGCCGAGAACCAGTAATTGTCCATCTCGACGCCGATGGTCAGCTTGCCCCAGCCGCGATCACTAAGCACGCTGGCCAAAAAATCCATCGGGTGGCGCTCGGTCGACTGCACGTAGTGGTCGGCATAGCCGACGATGTTGTCATGCGCGAGGTAGGCGGTGCGCTTGGCGCCATTGGCATCCTGGCCGCGGCCGTACCAGACCGGCTCGCCCGATGGGGGCACAATCACTGCTTGGTGCACATAGAACGACCAGCCATCGTAGCCGGTCAGCCAGGCCATGTTGGAGGGGTCGCTGGTGACAAGCAGATCGACGCCTTTCCCCTCCATGGCTTTCCGCGTCTTGGCGAGGCGATCCGCAAATTCGGCGCGCGAGAATTTCAGGTTCGGTTGCATTGTTCTTGGTCCTCGTTTGTTGGGCCTTGCGGCCAGCATCAGCTTTCAAAAATGGTTCCGGCATTGGCCGCCCGCGCCCGGTCGCGAGCGAGCGTGGCGATCGCCGTATCCTGCACGCCGGTGCCGGTGAGGTCGGCGATGGTGATATCGCTGGGTGAGCGCCTTCCGTGCCGTTCGCCGGCGATGATCTGGCCGAGTTCGGTGACCTCGGCATCGGCTCCCATCACGCCCGATGCGATGGCGTGATGCAGTTCTCCCAGACGCCGTGTCTGCTTGGCGCTGTCGGCGACATAGAGATCGGCCATGCGCAGGATCGCCGGCGCGATCTCGTTCTTGTGCTCGGCGTCGGAGCCCATGGCGGTGATGTGCTGGCCGGCAACGACAAAGCCGGCCTTGATCAGCGGCTCGGTCGACGGCGTGGTGGTGACGATGATGTCGGCGCCGATGGTTGCTTTGGCTGCATCCGGCTCGGCGCGCACGAGAATAGCTAGTTTTTCGCGCAGCGCGCCTGCGGCCGTCTCCGCCTTGACCGCATCGCGCGCCCAGATACGTGCCTCGGCGATCGGCCGCACCAACATGAGCGCTTCGAGTTGCAGCCCGGCTTGCACGCCGGCGCCGAAGATTGCGGCGACGGACGAATCGGGCCGCGACAGATGTTTCGCCGCGACGGCGCCGGCAGCAGCGGTGCGGACATCTGTGAGATAGCCATTGTCGAGCAGCAGCGCCTCGACCACACCGGTTCTTGCCGAGAGCAACACCATCATGCCGCCCCCGCTGGGCAGACCGAGCTTCGGATTGTCGAAGAAGCCCGAGCTTATCTTGACGGCGAAACCGTCTATTCCTGGCACATAGGCGGACTTCACATCCACCTCGCCGCGCTGCTCGTGAATGTCCAACCGCAGAATCAGCGGCATCGCCACCGGCAATGTGGCGAGCGCGCGGAAAGCGTTTTCGACGCAGGCGACCGCGTCGAGATCGAGCGTCACAATTGTGCGCAGTTCCTTCTCGGTGAGGATCGTCATCCGGCTCATGCGACGCGCTCCGCGAAGGCGCGCACTGCGAAGGATAGTGTTCCGTCACACCCCCCTCTGGCCTGCCGGCCATCTCCCCCGCAAGGGGGGAGATTGGACTGCACTCCTGCCTTCGCCAATCTCCAGCGCAGCAAGAACAGCGACCGCATCGAAGCTGCCGATCTCCCCCCTTGCGGGGGAGATGTCCGGCAGGACAGAGGGGGGTGGGCGGGAATTCGGCGTGGGAGAGTTTTCATGCCGCGCGCTCCGCGATTGCGTCACCGCAGACGATCTTGCGATGCGTGTTCATGTCGATATTGCGGCCCGAGAGAAGAACGACCACCGGCCCGGTCGCCCTGACCTTGCCGGCGAGTAGCGCAGCGATGCCGACCGCACCGGCGCCTTCGACGATCTCGCGCTCTTGTTCATAGGCATGTCGGATGCCGCCGGCGATCTCGTCCTCGGTGAGCAGGATGACGTCGTCGAGCAGATCGCGGCACATGGCGAAGGTCAGCCGGTTGTCGAGACCGATGCCGCCGCCGAGCGAATCCGCCAGTGTCGGCAGTTCTTCAACCTCGACCGGCCGGCCGGCGTCGAGGCTGGCCTTCATCGCAGCGCCACGTTCCATCGAAACGCCGATCACTTTTGTCCTGTGGCTAGTGCCTTTGATAGCTGCGGCGATGCCCGAGGCCAAGCCGCCACCGGAAAGCTGGACGAGGACGAGAGCGGCATCCGGGACCTGCTCGATCATCTCCAATCCAAGCGTGCCCTGCCCAGCGATGATGGCCGGGTGGTCGAAGGGCGGCAGCATCACCAGTCCCTCCTGCGCCACCAGCCGTTCGACCTCCTGCTGCGCCTCGTCCTGACTGTTGCCGATGATGCGGACATCCGCGCCAAGCCGACGGATTTCGTCGAGCTTGTTGCCCGGCACCAGTCGCGACATGCAGATCACCGCACGCACGCCTTCGAGCTTCGCGGCATGGGCCAGCGCACGGCCATGATTGCCGGTCGACGCCGCGACCACGCCGCGCGCCTTCTCCTCGGCGCTCAGCGAAGCAACGGCATTCGAGGCGCCGCGCAGCTTGAAGCTGCCGGTGGTCTGGCGGTGTTCAAGCTTGAGGTGGACGGGGATGCCCAGTCGTTCGGAAAGGCTGTGAGATAACCCTGTCGGCGTGCGTTCGATTTTGCCGGCAATTCGCTCCCGGGCGGCACGAATATCGTTAAGGGTGACTGTCGTCATGATCGTCAACCGCGCGGCAAAGGCAGCGTCATCAGACGGCCAAATTCGGGATGCGACGTCCCGTCGCCACACAACCGCAAACAATTCCAGGCGCTCGCCTGATTGCTGGTGACGACCGGGCGGTCGATCGCCTGTTCAATGCCGGCAACCGCGAGCGCTCCGCGCAATGCGGTGCAGGACACGAACAGTGCATCGGCCTGCGCATGCGTCGCCTCACGAGCCAGGTCGACGATCGCTGCCGGCGCAATGCGCGCCATCTCGCGATCGTCCTCGAAGCCGAGGCAGGTGAAGCTGACGATCTCAAAGTCGCGCTCGCCGAAATACGTCGCCATCGGCCTGGAGGTTTCGACGGTGTAAGGGGTGAGGATGCTGATCTTTTTCGCGCCCAGCGCCTGCAGCCCGCGCACGCCGGCCATCGGCGGCGTGACCACGGGAACCCCTGATTTGGCAGACTGGATCGCGGCCTCGATTTCAGCGTCGCCAATCACTACCGAGGCCGAGGTGCAGGAGTAGCAGATCGCGTCGAGGTTTTCGTCGGGCAGGATCAACGCCGCACCCGCCGCCAGCTCGGGCTGCATCTTGCGAAGGTTTTCCGGCGTCGTCGGATTCTTGTAGGGAATGCGCGCGACATAGACGCCGACCCGCTCGCTCGCCACCATGCGGCGGAAATCCGGTTCGCTGGTGTGGTCGGTGGCAAGGATGATCAGGCCGACGCGCTTTTCCAGCGGGCGCGCATCGAGCGCCGGCCTTGTCGGCATCAGCCTGATTTCGGGCAGCGGTTTCATCTTGAGAATTACCTTTCGATCTTGCCGTAGCGATGTTCCAGCCAGCGCAGCAGCACGACCGAGAAGAGGCTGATGACGAGGAAGAAAGCGCCGACCAGCGTGATCGGCTCAATGTAGCGGTAGTAGGTGTTGGCGACGCTCTTGGCCTGGTTCATCAGCTCCAGCACGGTGATCGCCGATAGCAGCGGCGTCTCCTTGAACATGGCGATGAAATAGTTGGCCAAAGCCGGGATCATCGGTGGGATCGCTTGCGGAATGATGATGTTGGTCCAGGTCTGCGTGGCGCTCAGATTGCAGGCCTTGGCCGCCTCCCACTGGCCGCGCGGCACGTTGTCGATGCCGGCGCGATAAACTTCCGCCGTGTAGGTGCCGTAGTGCAGGCCGAGCCCGATGACGCCGGCGACCAAGGGCGGCAAAAGGATGCCGAAATCCGGCAGGACATAGAAGATGAAATAAAGTTGCACCAGAAGTGGCGTGCCGCGGATGAATTCGGCCGCCCAGCCGATGCTGCGTGACAGGACCTTGTTGGGCGAGCGTCGCGCCAGCGCGATGCCCAGACCCACGACAGCGGCCAGCACGGAGCCGAGCAGCGTTGCCAGGATGGTGATCTTCACGCCCTGGATCAGCGTCGGCAGGATCTCCCAGACGAAGTTCCAGTCCCAATCCATCAGGAGGCCCAATTTATCAGAAGGGCATTGGCCATCAGACGCGCACCCCGTCGAGGCCGCGCGCCATGCGGCGTTCCAGAGAACGCACGCCCCAGGAGATGATCAGCGCCAGGGCGAAATAGATGATCAGGATGGTGGTGAACGGCGCCATCGTGTTACCGGTCTGCGAGCGCACGACCTGCGCCTGAAAGGTGAGATCGGCGAGCGAGATCAGCGACACCACGGAGGTCGCCTTGAGCAGTTCGATGGCATTGTTGCCGAAGGTCGGCAGCATGACCAGCAGCGCCTGCGGCAGGATGACATGGCGCATGCCTTGCCAGCGGCCGAGGTTGAGCGCGATGCAGGCTTCATATTGTTCGCGGCCGACCGACTGGATGGCGCCGCGTACCACCTCGGCCGCATAGGCGCCGACATTGAGGCCCAGCGCCAGCACACCCGCCTGCAGCGGGGTCAGTTCGAGGCCGATCAACGGCAACACGAAATAGGCAAAGAACAGCTGCACGAAGATCGAGGTGCCGCGGAAGAATTCTATATAGGCGGTGGCCAGCCAGCGCAGCGCAAAGAAGCGCGACACGCGGCCCATGCCGGCGAGGAAGGCCATGATCAGGGCGAGCACCGACCCCATCAGCGTCAGCTCGATGGTGACAAGCGCTCCCTGCAATATCAGGCCGAGGTAGCCGGACCACTGGGTCATTCGGGTTCCAACGTTGGCGGTTAGCTTCCTTCTCCCCGTTCACGGAGAGAAGATGCCAGTCCACCCTCCGAAGCTGCAGCGCAGCTGCTGCGGAGGACGGGCAGGCAGATGAGGGGCAGCGCTAAATTCTCAGAACCTGGCGCCGCCCCTCATCCGGCCCTTCGGGCCACCTTCTCCCCGTGAACAGGGAGAAGGCAAAAACGGCGCTATTTCGCCGCGCAGAGCTTGTCCCGCGTGGTCGACATCGCGGCTGCGGCCGAGAAGCCGTAGGGCTCGATGATCTTGGCAAACTCGCCGGATTTCTTCAGCTTGGCGAGCTCGACATCGAAGGCGTCGCGCAGGGCCTCATCGCCTTTCTTGAAGGCGGCGCCGTCGCAATAGACCGGCGCGCCGACCACCGGGGCGATGACTTCGAGGTTCGGATCGTTGGCTTTCTTGACGAGGTCGTTGATTGACAGGACGGGAAGCGAATAGGCATCGATGCGACCGTCCTGCAGCATCTTCAGGCCGCTCTGGCCGTCCGGCACGACGATGACGCGCTCGCGCGGCACGCCGGCGTTGAGCGCCAGCTTCTCCTCGGTGCCGCCACCGGGCGCGCCGATGGTGGCTGACGTGTCCTTGGCGACGTCCTCGTAGCTCTTGAAGCCCTTCGGATTGCCCTTCTTCACCAGCATCGCCTCGGCGTCGCACAGCACCGGCTCGGAATAGACGACCGCCGCGCAACGCTCCGGCTTCATGAACAGGCCGGCGGTGACGACGTCGAAGCGGCCGGCCTGCAGGCCGGGGATCATCGCGCCATATTCGGAGATCGAAGCGACGATGTCGGCAACACCGAGACGCTTGAAGACCTCGCGCGCCACGTCGGGCGCCGCACCCGAAACTTTGCCGTCGGCGGCGACCGCCGTATAGGGCGGCTCGTTGGCGATCGCGACGCGGGCAAAGCCCTGCGCCTTCAATTGCTCGAGCTTGCTGTCATCGGCCGAACCGGTGCTCGACGCGGCGAGCACCGCCGTCAGTGCGAGACCGGCGACGCCGGCCAGAATGCCAAGTTTCTTCATTGTTCCCAACTCCTTGTTGTCTTCTTGGTTTTGTCTGGGGCGGTCTTCCGCCCCGCAAAGCGGTCAGACACGATGTCCGGCCGCGATGATCTTCTTCAGGAAGCCTTGCGTGCGCTCCTGCTTGGGATGGCGGAAAATCTCGTCGGGTTTGCCCTCTTCGACGATCTTGCCGCGGTCGAAAAACAGCACGCGGTCGGCGAAGTCATGGGCAAAGCCCATCTCGTGGGTGACCAGCAGCATGGTCATGTCGGTCTCGGCCGCGAGCTTGCGCATGACGTTCATCACCTCCTCGACCAGCTCCGGATCGAGCGCCGAGGTCACTTCGTCGAACAGCATGATCTTGGGCGACAGCGCCAGCGCGCGGGCAATCGCCACGCGCTGCTTCTGGCCACCGGACAATTGCGCCGGCATCGACTTCGCCTTGTCGGCCATGCCGACCATGTCGAGCAGTTCCATGGCCCGCTTTTCAGCGGCGGCGCGAGGCGTGCCCTTGGTCAGCATCGGCGCCAGCGTGACGTTATCCATGACGCATTTGTGCGGAAACAGATTGAACAGCTGGAAGACCATGCCGATCTTCTGCCGCATCTTGGTCAAATGCCGCTCGTCGGCGGGCAGCAGCTGGCCGTTGCGCTCCATGTGGTAGAGCTGCTCGCCATCGATCTGGATATGGCCGCCGTCGATCTTCTCCAGCGTCATCAGGATGCGCAGGATCGTCGTCTTGCCCGAGCCGGACGGGCCGATCAGCGCCAGCTTCTCGCCGGGCATGACCTGCATCGACAGGCCGTCCAGCACCTTGAACGAGCCGAAGCTCTTCGAAATGGCGTCGACCTTGATGATGGGTGAGGACAAATGAATTTCCCCTGCTGGAGAAGCCTGTGCCCTTAACGATGCGGAACGCGCCAAATCATGTCAATTGGGAAAATAAAATCATGACAATATTTCCGGCGCTGCATGATTCCAGAGCAATTCCCGCTTAGATTGCGAGCAGCAGATGCTCCGGATCGCCAAGCAGCAACTTGGTGACAACGCCGAGGCCGGCGCGCAGTTCCCCCTCGGTGGTCGAGCCGAGCGAGATGCGCACCGCCGGATGCCAGGGCGCATCCGAGATGCGGAAGGAGGTGCCGGGCGCGATCGCCACGCCTTGCAGGCGGGCCTGGGCGACGAAGCTTTCCTCGGCACGGTCCGCGGGCAGTTGCAACCAGACATGCAGCCCGTCGCGCCTGGCGCGATAACCAACCCCGCCCAGCACCTCGGCTGCGATGTCCTGGCGGCGGCGCAATGCCGCGCGCTGCCAGCGAACGAGTTCCATCGCCGTGCCGTCGGTCACCCATTTGGTGGCGATCTCGGCCACCAGCGGCGTCGCCATCCAGTTCGACACCAGATGCCGGTTGGCAACGGCGGCGACATAGCGGTCGGGCGCCGCGAGATAGCCGATGCGCAGGCCAGGTACGGTGATCTTGGTGAAGGACGTGACGTAGAGCGTGCGCTCCGGTGCAAAGGCCGCGACAGGCGGCGGCCGGTCCTCCACCAAGGGACCCAGCACATCGTTCTCGATGATGGCGATGTCGTGCTTGCGCGCGACCGCGGCGATCTCTTCGCGCCGTCTGGCGTCCATCAGCGTCGCCGTCGGGTTGATCACCGAGGGCTGCACGAATACCGCGCGAATGTCGGTGAGCCGGCAGACCTCGTCCAACGCCTCCGGGATCAGGCCATTGCCGTCGATCGGCAGGCCTTCCAGGTTGAAGCCGAGATAGCGCGCCAGCGGCACCAGCGTGTGGTGGCCGATAGCCTCGGTGGCGACAGTCGATCCCGGCGGCGCAACGCTCATCAGCGCCACGGTCATCCCGGCGGTCGCGCCATTGGTCAGGCTGATATTCTGTGCGGAGGTGTCGAGCCCACACAGTTTCAGCCATTCGACAGCCACCGCGCGGTGACGCGGGAACACCATGTTGGGCCGGAACGACAACGCCGAACTGGATGGCAGGTTTTCGGCCAGCCAGCCCAGCGCCTGCTTCAGCCGCTCCAAATGCATCGGCTCGCAGACCGGCTTCAGGATTGACAGATCGATGACCTCGCCGAGGCGCTCCGGCAGATAGGGCGGCTCCGGGTCGCGGCGCTGCGTCTGGACAAAGCTGCCACGGCCGATCTCGCCCGAAATCAGGCCGCGCCGGATCAGTTCTTCGTAGGCGCGGCTGACCGTCTGCACCGACAGTTTTAAATCGTCTGCCAGCCTTCGATGCGTTGGAAGCCGCGCGCCATTGGCCAGCCGCCCGTCATGAATGGCGCGCGCGAACTGGTCGGCCAGCGATTGATAGGCTGGCCGGCGGAGGAGCGCAGGGTCGGGTTGCCATAATGTCATGACTTATTAGAGATCGAAATCAGTGCAATTGACAATCGAAATAATGCGCCGTCATGGTGATGCCGACAAAAAGCGGACGCCGATGACATCAAAACTCGACGCGGTCGACCTCAGGATACTCGACGCCATCCAGCGCGACGGGCGCATCACCAAGCTGGCGCTGGCCGAACAGGTCGGGCTGTCGCCGACGCCGTGCTGGATGCGGTTGCGCAAGCTGGAGAAGGCCGGCATCGTCTCGGGCTATCACGCAAGGATCGCCATGCGCGTCGTGGCGCCGGTCGCAACGGTGCTGATGGAGGTGACGCTGGCCAGCCATCGCCAGGCCGATTTCGACCGCTTCGAACGCGTCATCCGCGACATCCCCGAGATCGTCGCCTGCTGGTCGGTTGGCGGCGGCGTCGACTATGTGGTGAAGGTGATGGCGCGCGACATCGACGCCTATCAGCGGCTGGTCGACGGCCTGCTGGAGCGCGAGATCGGCATCGACCGCTACTTCACCTACATCGTCACCAAGACGGTGAAGGAAGAGATCGTTCTCCCCATCGCCGACCTGCTGCCCGCATCGTCGTGAAGCCGGAGAGAATATCTGCCGGAACGACACAATAGAGAGACTCTCTCTCCTTCAAGCCATGCAAACAGCCTCTCTGTCTGCTTCTGGCCGATAGTCTTCCCCCATCGTCCGTACCGGGAGGCCTCGACCATGTCCGCGCATTTTGCCCGCTCGCATCGCCATGAGGCGCTCGACCGCCTCTCCGACCGCCGGCTACTGCGCGAGCTTGCCTATGTCGATGGGCATTGGACCGCGAGCGAAGCGGCCGAAAGCTTTGAAGTCACCGATCCGGCCACAGGCGCGACGGTCGCGTTTGTCGCCGCGCTCGATGCGCAGCAAACGACAAGGGCAATCGGTGCCGCCGCGCGTGCCTTCCCGGCTTGGCGGTCACTGCTGCCGCAGGAGCGGTCGAGAATTCTGCGAAAATGGTTCGGGCTGATCATCGCGGCGAAAGACGACCTTGCCCTGCTGATGACTTTGGAACAAGGCAAGCCGCTGCAGGAATCGCTCGGCGAAATCGACTATGCCGCCTCTTTCGTCGAATGGTATGCCGAAGAGGCAAAGCGCCTCAACGCCGAGAGCGTCACCAGCCATCTGCCGAATGCCGAGATGATGGTGAGGCGCGAGCCGCTCGGCGTTGTCGGCGTCGTCACGCCCTGGAATTTTCCGGCGGCGATGCTGACCCGCAAGGCGGCCGCCGCACTCGCCGCCGGCTGCACCATCGTCGCACACCCATCCTCGGAGACGCCGCTGTCGGCGCTGGCGCTGGCTGAACTCGGCGAGCGCGCCGGCCTGCCCGCCGGTGTCTTCAACGTCATCACCGGCAAGGCAGCGACGATCGTCGGGCGCATGTGCGAAGACCCGCGCGTCCGCGCCATGAGTTTTACCGGCTCGACGGAGATCGGCCGGTTGATCGCCGCACAGTGTGCTCCGACGATGAAGCGGCTGGTGATGGAGCTTGGCGGCCATGCGCCGCTGGTCGTCTTTGCCGACGCCGATGTCGACAACGCAGTGAGCATTGCCATCGATGCCAAGTTTGCAACGTCAGGCCAGGACTGCCTTGCCGCCAACCGCATCTATGTCCAGCGCCCGATCTACGATCGCTTCTGCGCCGCCTTTGCCGAGCGCATCGAGGCGCTGCGGACCGGCAATGGGCTTGTCGAAAAGATCGATATCGGACCGCTGATGCATGATCGCGCCGTGACCAAGGTCGAGGAACAGGTCGCCGATGCCGTGGCCCATGGCGCGCGCTGCCTCACCGGCGGCAAGCGGCATCAGGCCGGGCCGCTGTTCTACCAGCCGACGTTGCTGGCCGATGTCAGCGACGAAGCGCTGATCATGCGCGAGGAGACCTTTGGGCCGGTCGCCGCAGTCACGCCGTTCGACAGTGAGGACGAGGTGATCGCCCGTGCCAACGCCACAGAATATGGCCTCGTCGCCTATGTCGTTACCGAGAATGGCGCCCGCCAGCAACGTATGGGCCGCGCGCTCGACTACGGCATGGTCGCCATCAACCGCGTCAAGATCACCGGAGCGCCGATCCCCTTCGGCGGCGTCAAGCAATCCGGCATCGGCCGCGAAGGCTCGCGCCACGGGCTCGAAGCTTTCACCGATCTGAAGTACCTCTGTCTGGAGGTCACATAGTCCGTCCGGCCATCTCTCAAGGAGTCAAAAAATGCTCGACCAGTCCAACGAACTCAACGCCTGGGATCGCGACCATTTCTTCCATCCTTCGACCCATATGGGCACGCATGCGCGGGGCGAGAGCCCGACCCGCATCATGGCCGGCGGTGAAGGCGTCACCGTCTGGGACAACAATGGCAAGAAGAGCATCGATGCCTTTGCCGGTCTCTATTGCGTCAATGTCGGCTATGGCCGCCAAAAGATCGCGGATGCCATCGCCACCCAGGCGAAGAACCTCGCCTATTACCACGCCTATGTCGGCCACGGCACCGAGGCTTCGATCACACTGGCCAAGATGATCATCGACCGCGCGCCGAAGGGCATGTCGAGGGTCTATTTCGGCCTCTCGGGTTCGGATGCCAACGAGACCAACATCAAGCTGATCTGGTACTACAACAACGTGCTTGGGCGGCCGGAGAAGAAGAAGATCATCTCGCGCTGGCGCGGCTATCACGGTTCGGGCGTGATGACGGGATCACTGACCGGGCTCGACCTGTTCCACAACGCCTTCGACCTGCCGCGCGCGTCGGTCCTGCACACCGAAGCGCCCTACTATTTCCGCCGCGCCGACCGCTCGATGAGCGAGGAGCAGTTCTCGCAGCATTGCGCCGACAGACTGGAAGAGATGATCCTGGCCGAAGGTCCCGAAACCGTCGCCGCCTTCATCGGCGAGCCGATCCTCGGTACTGGCGGCATCGTGCCGCCGCCGGCCGGCTACTGGGAGAAGATCCAGGCGGTGCTGAAGAAGTATGACGTGCTGCTGGTCGCCGACGAGGTGGTGACGGGCTTCGGCCGTCTGGGCACCATGTTCGGCTCCGACCATTACGGCATCAAGCCAGACCTAATCACCATCGCCAAGGGGCTGACCTCGGCCTACGCGCCGCTGTCGGGCGTCATCGTTGCCGACAAGATGTGGCAGGTGCTGGTGCAGGGCTCCGACAAGCTCGGTTCGCTCGGCCATGGCTGGACCTATGCCGCGCATCCGATCTGCGTCGCCGCAGGTGTCGCCAATCTCGAACTGATCGACGAACTGGACCTGGTGACGAACGCCGGTGAGACCGGCGCTTATTTCCGCGCCGAACTGACCAAGGCTGTCGGCGGGCACAGACACGTCGGCGACGTGCGCGGCGATGGCATGCTGGCGGCGGTCGAATTTGTCGCCGACAAGGACGACCGGGTGTTCTTCGACGCCTCGCTCAAGATCGGGCCGCAAGTGGCGACAGCACTTGCCGCCAGCGGCGTCATCGGCCGCGCCATGCCGCAGGGCGACATACTAGGCTTCGCGCCGCCGCTCTGCCTGACGCGTGAGGAAGCCGACATCGTCGTTTCGAAAACCGCCGATGCCGTCAACAGCGTGTTTTCCAATCTCTGAGATCGACCATGAATGCCATGACCAAGACCCTCCCCGCCACCATGGCCGCCGTGCTGCTCACCGGGCATGGCGGACCGGAAAAGCTCGTCTATCGCAGCGATGTGAAAGTGCCTGTGCCTGCCGCCGGCGAGGTGCTGGTTAAGGTCAGCGCTTGCGGTATGAACAACACCGATGTCTGGGTACGCCAGGGCGCCTATGGCACGGAGGAGGACGCTGCCGCCGTGTCGACGTGGCGGCGGCAAGGCAACACGCTTACCTTCCCGCGCATCCAGGGCACCGACACGGTCGGCACCATCGCTGCCGTCGGCGAAGGCGTTTCCCCGGGCCGTATCGGCGAACGGGTAATGGTCGATTTTTCGATCTACAACCGCGACGACGATTCCCTCGCCGACATTGACTATATGGGCCACGGTCGCGACGGCGGGTACGCCGAGTACCAGACGGTGCCGGGCGAGAATGCGCATTTCGTCGATACTGACATGAGCGACGTCGAACTCGCCACCTTCTGCTGCGCCTACCTCACCGGCGAACAGATGCTGGAGCGCGCCGGGCTGAAAGCCGGCGAACGCGTGCTGGTCACCGGCGCCTCAGGCGGCGTCGGTTCCGGCATCGTGCAGCTGGCGCGGGCGCGCGGCGCCATTCCCTATGCGGTCGTCGGCAAGGGCAAGGAGCAGGCGGTGCGCGACATCGGCGCCGAAGCGGTCATTACCCGTGGGGTTGCCGATCTTCCCGCCGCCGTGAATGAAGCCACTGGCGACCAGCCGATCGATGTGGTCGCCGATCTCGTCGGCGGCGCGATCTTCAACGACCTGCTGCGCATCCTGAGGCCCGAAGGCCGCTACACCACCGCCGGCGCGATTGCCGGTCCGGTTGTGCAGCTCGATCTCCGGACCATGTATCTGAAGCAGCTGCAACTGCACGGATCGAGCCAGGGGACGCGCGCCGACTTCCGCCGCATCGTTGGATACATCGAAGCGAAGAAAATCCGGCCGCTGGTCGGCGGTGTCTACAAACTGTCCGATTTCCACAAGGCGCAGGCCGACTTCATCGCCAAGGATTTCGTCGGCAAGCTGGTGGTTGTGCCGGACGCCATGTGGAACATCCGCGCATAACGGCTCCCAACGTCAGAGCGCGTCGTAAACGGCATCAATCAACACCTTGCGGCGTGGATCGACGTCGTCGAAACCCAGCATGCGGTTGGTGACGTAGCCGAATCCGACACCGGCGCCGGGATCGGCAAAATCGAGGGCGCCGCCCCCAGCCGCCATGGCCGAGGGATTGCGGCGACGCGCGGCTGGCATAGGCGGCGTCCTCGAGCTGAAAGCCGGCGGCGAATTGCCGGCGCTTGAGACATAGCGCGCATGAGGCGAACCGGAATCATCGCAACGAATGCAAGCCACAGGCCAGCAACCAGACCCTGCATCTTGACAGACGAGGCGAAAGCCAAAAGAGTGAAACCGGTTTCACTGGGGACCGCCGGTGCATTTCGATCTGTCCATTCTGCTCCCGCATCTGGGTTTTCTGGCGCGCGGCGCCGAACTTACGGCGGCGGCTTGCGCGCTGTCGCTGGTGGGAAGCGTCGTCATGGGCGCGTTGGTGGCGATCGCACGCACCTCCGCCTCGGCACTGCTTCGACGGATCGCCTTCGTCTACGTCGATCTCTTCCGCAATGTGCCGTTCATCGTCCAGCTGTTCTTCTTCTATTACGGCCTGCCCGAGCTCGGCATTTACATCGACGCCTTCACCACCGGCGTCGTGGCGCTTTCCATTGCCGGCGGCGCCTATGCCTCCGACATCATTCGAGCCGGCATCCTCGCCATCGACCAGGGCATCATCGACGCCGCTGAAGTGAGCGGCCTGTCCAGGCGCAAGATCTTTACCCGCATCGTGCTGCCGATTGCGCTGCGCACCTCCGTGCGACCGCTCGGATCCGTGCTCATCAACATGATCCTTACGTCCTCGATCCTCTCGACCATCACGCTCAACGAGCTCACCGGCTCAGCCCAGATCGTGGTCTCGCAGACCTATCGGCCCTTCGAGGTCTATGTGGTGCTGCTCTGTGCCTATGCGGCCCTGACTTATCTGGTTTCGCTGGGCGTCACCCTGCTCCACCGCCATCTCAATCGGGACATGATGGAGGCGGTCGGCTGATGCGGTTCAGCGACTTCACCTCCTACGACCTGATCCTGCTGGCGCAAGGTCTCGGCACCAATATCGCGCTGTTTCTCGTCACCTCTCTGATCGGACTGCTGATTGGCCTGAGCTGGGCGCTGGTGCGGTTCTACCGTGTGCCGGTTCTGGCCCAGATCGTCACCTTCCTGTCGGAGCTGTTGAAGAACTCGCCGGTGTTGGTGCAGCTGTTCCTGGTGTTCTTCGGCCTGCCGGCGCTGTTGCATATAAGGGTGACGCCGGTCACCGCAGCGACCATCACTCTGTCGGCGAACACCGCGGCATTCGTCTATGTCATCGCGGTCTCGGCGATCGAGTCGATCGAACGCGAGCAGGTCGAGGCCGCGCGTGTCTTCGGCCTGACCCGGTGGCAGGTCCTGCGCCATATCGTTTCACCCCAGGCTGCCGCCTTCGCGGTCGGCCCGCTCGTCGCGCTGCTGGTCAACCAGCTTCAGGTGACGTCGCTGATTTCTGTCATCGGCGTCGTCGACCTGACCAAGATTGGCCACATCCTCAACATGCGAACCTTGAAGCCGTTCGTGGTCTGGACCGTCGTCGGGCTGCTCTACTATGGCGCGGCAAAGCTGGTCGCCCTGCTTGGCGAGCGTCTTGAAAACCGCCTGCGGGCGCACAGCGCCTGGCGGGGGCTTTAACATGCTCAAGATCGAAAACGTGCACAAAGCGTTCGGCGAGGTCACTGTGCTGGACGGCGTCGACCTGACGATCGCGCCCGGCGAAGTGGTCTCGATCCTCGGGTCGTCGGGGTCCGGCAAGTCGACACTGATCCGTTGCATCAACGGCCTCGAAAAGCTGAAGTCGGGCCGCATCACGGTCGACGATTTCGATGTCAGCAAGCCGAAGGAGCTGGCCGAGGCGCGCAAGCGCTCAGGCACCGTCTTCCAGCTGTTCAACCTCTATCCGCATATGAGCGCGCTTCAGAACATTACGCTCGCCCCGATCGAGGTGCTGAAGATGCCGCGCCCTGAGGCCGAGGCGCTGGCGCGCAAGCTGCTCGAGTCCGTCGGCCTCGCCGATCGGGCCAACGCCTACCCCGCGCAGTTGTCGGGCGGGCAGCGCCAGCGTGTCGGCATCTGCCGGGCGCTCGCCATGCAGCCGCGCTATCTGCTGCTCGATGAAGTGACCAGCGCGCTCGACCCGGAAATGACTTCCGAGGTGCTGGCCATCCTGGCAAAGCTCGCCGCGCAAGGCACGACGATGCTGTTCGTCACCCACGAGATCGAATTCGCGCGCGAGATTTCCAACCGCATCGTCTTCCTCGACAAGGGCAGGCTGGTGGTCGATCTGCCAACGGATCGTTTCTTCGCCGCGGACGGCGGCCGGGCGCAGCCGCGGGTTGCGCAGTTTCTCTCCAAGATGCGCAAGGACTAGGAATGCTGCTGTTAGCCAACAACGAAGCATGGCCGGGATTCGAAACCTCGGTGCAAATGCTGCGCGATGGCGCCGTCAGCCTGGACGCGATGGTTGCCGGCATCGGCATGGTGGAGAAAGAGGTCAAGGTTCGAAGCGTCGGCTATGGCGGCTGGCCGAACATGCTGGGCGAGATGGAGTTCGACGCCGGCGTCATGGATGGCAATACAAGAGAGGTCGGTTCAGTCGGCGCTGTGCCAAGGACCTTGGCGGTCGCTGCCCTGGCGCACCAGGTGATGAAGCGCCTGCCGCATGTGATACTGACCGGCGAAGGGGCGCAGCGCTTTGCCAGCGAAATCGGCTTTGCCGAAGACAAAGTCTTGTTCGAGGACTCCAGGCGCGTCTGGTGGGAGCGGCTGCAACAGGAACTCACACCGCAACAGCTGGCGAAATTCCCCAATATCGATCTGGCGCCGCTCAGCCGTACTATAACCGATCCCGAGCGCGTCCGCGACACCACCGTCTTCCTGTCGGCGGATGCGCGGCGCGGCATCCATGCCGCGACTTCGACCTCGGGCTGGGCGTGGAAATATCCGGGCCGGCTCGGCGATTCTCCCATTCCCGGCGCAGGCTTTTACGCCGACAGCCGCTATGGCGCGGCGGCGTGCACCCATACCGGCGAGATGACGATGCGCTGCGCCACCGCACGGACCGTCGTGCTGGCCATGAAGCTTGGCCGATCCTTGTCGGATGCGGTCGCGCTGGCGGTCGAGGAACTGGCTGAACTCGACACCGGCTTCCTGGCCGGAGTGGTCATCCACGCCGTCGACGCCGAGCAGAACCACGAGGTGGTGAATTTCAGATGCGAGGGCGAGGTCCGCTACTGGCTCTGGAAGGATTCCATGTCCGCACCCGAATTGCGGGCGGCAAGACGCGTCACTTGAAAATAAGGAGAGGAACCATGAAAACCGTACTGCGTGCCTTCGCCGCGCTGGCCATCGTGGCCGGTTCGGCATTTCCAGCCCTTGCCGGCATGATTGACGACATCCGCTCACGCGGCACCATTCGCATCGGCGTATCGCTCGGCGGCGAGCCGATCGGCTTTCGCGATGCACAAAACAACCCTGTCGGCTACGATGTCGATGTCGCGACGCTGCTGGCGCAAAAGCTCGGCGTGCCGGTCGAGTTCGTCGACGTCTCGGGCGATGCGCGTATTTCCATGCTGGTGTCGGGACAGATCGATGTCGCGGTCGCAAACACCTCGGCAACGCTCGAGCGGGCCAAGACCGTCAACTTCACCATCCCCTACAACCGGGCCGGGCTGCGCGTCATCGTCCAGAAGGATGCCGGGATAACCGACCTCAAGGGGCTCGCCGGCAAGAAGGTTGTCGTCGGCCGCGGCACCACGGGCGAAACCTTCCTCAAGGCGGCCGTGCCGGAAGCAGAGCTCGTCTATGTCGACCAGTTCGCGCCCGACGGGGTTCTGCAGCTGCAACAGAAGCGCGTCGACGCGGCGATCGAGGATTCCTCGCTGCTCGATTACCTCGCGACCAAGACACCGAGCCTGGTGACGCTGCCTGGCCTCTATTCCAACGATCCGATCGGCATCGCGGTCGCCAAGGGCGATCCCGAATTCGTCCGCTGGCTCGACATGTTCGTGTCCGACTTCATCCAGTCGGGCACCTATGAGACGACCTACAAGAAGTGGTGGGGGCCGGACTCCAACCCGCCGGCGCTCAACCCGCTGTGGTGACACCCACTACCGGTAACCGATCGGCGCACACTCGAGGCGCCGTCGCAACGATCGCCGATGTCGCGCGGCTGGCAGGCGTGTCGCGTGCCGCGGCCAGCCGTGCGCTGTCGAGCGGACCGCGACCGGTCTCGGCGGACAAACGCGAACGTGTCGTGCAGGCCGCCGCGCAGCTCGGCTACAAACCCAATCTCCTGGCGCAAAGCCTGACCACCAAGACCGTCAATCTGGTTGCCGTCGTGGTCAACCACATTCACGACCTTTCAGATCTCGACCTGTTCGACCGGCTGCTCGACGCGATCCAGTCGATCGGCAAGCAGGTCATCCTCATCCGCATCGGCTCGGCGGAAGGGGTCGAGGATTTTCTGCGCAACGGCGTTGCCTATCATGTCGATGCCGCCGTGGTGTTCTCCGACTTTGCCGATGCAGCGACGGTGCGGCGCATGTTTCGCTCGGACCTGGTCATCATGCTGAACGGACTGCATGACGATCAGTCACCCACCGTCATTCCCGATGAAGGCGTCGGCATCGCCGAGGCCGTGGCGGATGCGGCGGCCAAGCGCGCGCGCACGGCCAGCCTGCTGACCGGCCGTTCGTCCTCGCGAGTCGAACAGCTGCGCATCGGCCACTACCTCGGAGCGTTCCGGCATCATGGAATTGAACTGCTGCAGACGGTCCAGGGAGACTATTCCTACGAGTCGGGCTATGCGGCAGCCGCCGGCCTGACGGGACGCGGCTGTCCAGATGCGGTCTTTTGTACGTCCGACGCGATGGCCATGGGTGTTCTGGATGTCTGCCGGGCGGATTTCCCCGACAACCGGCCCAGCCGCTTCCGCCTCTATGGCTTCGACAATGTGTCCCTGACCAATTTCGACGCCTACCCGATATCGTCAATCGGCTACGACAAATCAGACTATGTGGGTCATATCGTTGGCGCCCTCTCCAATCCGCAGGTCTTCATGCCCGGCCAGCCGCCTGTCGTTATATTGACCCGGCTGATTTCGCGCTTGACCGCGTAACTAGCGCCGATGTTGGACTGCTTGTCCGGCGTCGATCTCCCAGAGATCGAACGGAGATCGCGCCGGACAATGTACCGGCGCCTACTGCAATTTCGCCTGCAGCGCGTTGACGTCGTCGGTTGTTATTTCACCGTCGGTCGTCACCTTGCCGTCGACGATCTTCCACAGCCGGAACGGACCGGTGATGTCGCCATATTTGTCGAAGCTGACCGGACCGATGACGCCTTCATAGCGGATCGGCTTGCCGTCCTTGATCAGGCCGAGCGCCTTGGCGAACTCGTCCTTGCCGGCATAGATCGGTGTGCCGGCAGGATCGACCGCCTTGTACATGGCATCCTTGATCTTGGCTGGATCCTCGGAGCCGGCAATGGCAATGGCGAGACCGACAATGGCGCCGGCATCATAGGAACGGTCGGCTGCCGGGTTCGACGGTTCGATGCCCGAAAACTCCTTGTAGTTTTTCAGGAAATAGTCGGTGGATGCCGTCGGGCTGGTGCCGGAAGAGGTACCATAGGCATCCTTCAGATAATCGGCGCCGACGGATTCGATGAAGTCCGGGCTGTTCATGCCGTCATTGAGCAGGAATTTCTGCACGCCGCCCTGCGATATCCAGGTGCGGGCGACCGTTGCGCCGTCGACCGGCGTGCTGACGAGGTAGAGTCCGTCCGGCTCGCCTCCCATCGCCGCCGTCACTTCCGAGGCATAGCTCGACTGCTTTTCATTATAGGGCGTGTCGGAGACGATGGTGCCGCCGAGCGCTTTGTAGGCACGCGAGAATTCGGCCACCATGTTGACGCCGAAGTCGTTGTTGACATGGATGATCGACAGTTTCTTGAAGCCCTTGTCGATGGCGTATTTGGCGGCGGCCACGCCTTGCAGCGCATCCGACGTGATGGTGCGGAAGAAGATGCCGTTGGTCTTGCCGTCGCGGCCAAGGGCGGTCAGCGTCGGCGAGGACGAAGCCGGCGACACCTGCACGATCTTGGCCGGCCCGGTGACCGAGGTCAGGATCGGGATCGACACCGAGGAGATGATGCCGCCGATGATCACCGGCACCTTCTTGACCTGTACCAGCTGGGTCGCGGCATCGACCGCGATATTGCCCTGGCTCTGGCTGTCGCGCGTGTCGGTTGCGAGATCGCAGCCGCGTACGCCACCGGCTTCATTGATGTCGCGGAAGGCCATTTCGACGGACTTCGCGCCGGCCTGGCCGTATTCGCCGGCCGGACCGGTGAGCTCCATGACCAGGCCGACGGTGATCTTGCAGTCCGCTGCGTGTGCGGCGCCGGCCATCGTCACGAGAGCCAGTGCTGTGGTGATTTGAAGTATCGTCTTCTTCATTGCCGTTCCCCTTTTCTTGTTTGAACTTTTGCCTGTTCAGCCTTCCGGCGCCTGCAGCCAGGTCTCATGCAGATGCCGCCATTCGACGCCGTTTGGTGCCGATGAACTGGTGGTAAAGACCGCACTGGACTGCCGGCGACTGTGTTTGCCGGCGCGCAGTTGCGCCTCGATGTAGAAGATGACGATCGTGTCCGCGTCCTGCCAACCCGGCCTGATGTCCTCGATCGATATGGCAAAACCGTCGTCGCAAGTGGCGCGGCTTGTCCGGACATGATCTACGACCGCGTCGCGATCGAGGATCTGGCCATTCGGCGCCACCATGGTGAGGCTTTCGCCCATGACAGCCTCGAAGCGGCCGAACTCCACAGCGTCGGCTCGCGCGGCGACAAACCAGTCGACGAAGAAGCGATGCAGGTCGATGATTTCAGCGCTGGCACGCGAAAAAAGGGAAGGCTCTCCGCTCATTTCTTCCCCGCATTGAGGTTGTAATGCATGATCGAGCCGTGGCGGCCATGACGGTCGCGCTCCAGCGCGTAGACATCGCCCGCGAGGCCGGTGCCTTGTGCGATGGCGGCAGCAATCCGCGCGCGATCGTCGGCGTCGAGCGCGACGTCCATGATTTTCGTATTGGCCAGCGCATGTGCCTGGTTGCGCGCACCCACAATGACGGCCGCGACCTGCGGCTGCTCGAGCACCCATGCCGAGGCGATGGTGGCGATGTCGACGCCGTGGCGATCGCCGACCGCTTTCAGCGCCTTGAGCAGGGACTGGAACAGCTCCCAGCCGCCGAAGTCGTCGATGATCAGCTTGTATTTGACCAGCGAGCGGTTTTCGAGCGGCGTGGAGGGTTCGGCCACGCCAAGCCATTTGTCGCTGAGGAAGCCGCCCGCCACCGAGCCGTAGCAGAGGAAGCGGACACCGTTCTTAGCGGCAAGGTCCGCAAGGCTGTTTGCCGGCCGCTGGTCGAGCACTGAATATTGCAGTTGCTGGCTGACCAGCGGGATGCCCGCGGAGAGGATTTCGGCTAGCCTCGGCGTATCGAAATTGGTGGTGCCGAGATTGCGCACCTTGCCTTCCAGCCGAAGCTCGTCGAGCCAACCCATCGCCTCGACGTAACGAGGCTGGTCATAATCCCACCAGTGAAACTGCACAAGATCGATCCGCTCCGTCTTCAGCCTGCGAAGCGACTGATTGACGATGCCCCTGATGTAGTCGCGGCTGATGCTTGCCAGTCGTTCGAGGTCCGGCACCAGCTTGGTGTGCACCTTCATCCTGGCCGCAACATCGAGACCGCGCTCGCCGGCCAGCCGCAGGCGCGCGGCGCCGATCAGTTCCTCGACGCCGGTGTAGATGTCGGCGCAATCATAGGTCCAGATGCCGGCATCGAAGGTGGCGATGAGGTCGGTCACGGCCTGCCTGCGGTCGATAGCGCCATGGCCGCCGGCCAGCTGCCAGCCGCCGCGGATGACGCGCGAGATCGTATAGCCGGGGCTGAGTTCGACGGTCCTGGCGCTCATCTTTTGTCGGTCTCCTTCGGCAGCGGCACAGCCGTGGTTTGGGCATGGCTGAACCGCCGCTTGGCCAGCCTGACGATCCGCAGCCGGCTGGCGCAATTGGGATCGGGACAGGCGATCTCGGCATCCGAGGTCATCCAGTCATTTGCATGCGTCGGGCGCTGCTTTGCCGCCAGGAGCGGCAACACGGCGGAGATCGAGTAAATCGAAAAACCCTGCCCCGCCGGCAGCGACAGCATTTCGCCCTTGAGTTCGAAATAGTCGCCGGCCCTGGCGCCGCAATAGACCGGCTTGCCCTCGGGGATGACCGCTTCGACGCGCAGATCGAAGAGTTCGAAACTGTCGTCGGCCATTCAGGCCTCCACCAGGCTGAAGGTGATGTCACAGGCGCCGTTGCGGCGGATGACGCCGCAGGCGGCGGCAAACTGATCGCGCTCTCCGGCAAGCACTTGCGCGACCACGCTGCCGGCCAGCCAGCCGATCGGGAACAGCAGCCGCGCCCCCTGCCCGTAGTACAGGCCGATATCGAAGATGGCATTGGGATTGCCGCCCCACACGCGTGGCGGCACATAGGACAGCACGATATCGCCGGGCTGCGGCGTCAGCGTTGCATTCTCCGGTGGCAAAGACTGGGCATAGGCCTGGCCGTGGAGATCGGCTGACGGAACCGGGCACGAGATTTCCGGTCCTGTCCACATCGCATGGATGCCTGGGATGATGCGTGGCTGCGCCAGATAAGCCAGCAGGAAGGCGGCATTCTCCGGCGCCTTTTCGGGCAATAGCAGCGCCGTCACGGAAAGCTTCGAGCGTGGTTCTGTGATGCCGATGGCGGGCTTGGGCATGTCAGTCCTTCGCCGATTGAAGTTTGTCGCGCAGGAAGGCGAAGGGGCGGCTGATGTCGGCTACCAGCGCCTCGCGCGCCGCTAGCGCATCCTGTTTGGCAAGTGCCGCGACAATGCCGCGGTGATAGTGCGCGGTATCGACCTCCCCGGCCTCGGAGAAGGCATAGATGGCGACGCGGATGCAGGGTCCCGATTGAAGCCAGAGGCTTTCGATCATCGGGATCAGCACAGCCGAGCCGCAGCAGCGGTAGATCTCAAAATGGAAGCTCTGGTTGAGCGTCGCTTCGCGGTCGATATCCTTCTTGTGCTTCAGGGCCCGCATCTCGTCCCACTCGCCCAGCATGGCTTCGATCGAAGCGATCTGGCGCGGGCTCATACGCGTGGCGGCAAGCGCGATCGCTTCGCCTTCGATGAGTGAGCGGGCGCGCAGGAGGTCGTCGATGCGCTCCAGCGTGATCGGCGGCACGCGCACCGAGCGGTTGGGCAGCGCCTCCAGCGCCTTTTCCGTGATCAGCCGTCCAAGCGCTTCGCGTACCGGCATGGTCGAGGTGACCAGCGCATCGGCGAGACCGCGGATAGTCAGCACCTGGTTTGGCTCGAAAAGGCCACCGATCAGAGCACGGCGCAACTCGGAATAGACGCGATCCTGCACCGTCTCGCGGCCGACCGGCGTAAGCTGGGCTGCGATCGTCCCGTTGTTCTTGTCGATGGCAGCCTTCTGCATTACCGGCATTTGCCCCGTTTTCGGCTTGCGAATGAAATTAAAGCCGAATAGCGTGATCAAAGCAAGTGTGATCACAAATCAAAAATCAGGAGGCGACAACGATCGTCTTCGGCCAGAGGGTTTGATGAGCGATGCAGCGGAGCGCCAACGGCAGGAGACCCGTGCGCCAGTTCTGACGGCACGAAACGTCGTCAGGCGTTTTGGCGGCCTTGTCGCCGTCAACGATGTCTCGTTTGATGTCAAAGCGGGCGAAATCCTCGGCCTGATCGGGCCGAATGGCGCCGGCAAGACGACGATGTTCGATCTGTTGGCGGGCAGCATATTGCCAACCAGCGGCGATATCCTGCTCAATGGCACGCGCGTCTCCGGCGAAGCCGCTCATCTGCGTATCGGCCGTGGTCTTGGCCGCACCTTCCAGATCCCGCGCCCCCTGCCCAATCTGACGCTGATCGAAAACATCATGCTGGCGGCGCAGGGCCAAGCCGGCGAAAAATTGCTCGCCAACTTCGTCACGCCGTGGCGAGTGGCGGCACAGGAAAGAGCAGCCAGGGCAAAGGCACTCGAGCTGCTCGAGCTCGTCTCGCTCGCTCGGCTGGCGCACGAACCGGCGCGCGTGCTTTCCGGCGGTCAACGCAAGCTGCTCGAACTCGCCCGCGTCATGATGGCCGATCCGGCGATCATCCTGCTCGACGAACCGGCCGCCGGCGTCAACGCGACGCTGCTCGAGATCATCATCGACCGCATCCGCGACATCAACGCGCACGGCATCACCTTTCTGCTGATCGAGCACAATATCGACATGGTGACGCGGCTCTGCCATCGCGTCCTCGTCATGGCGAGCGGCCAGTTGCTCAGCGAAGGCACGGCGGAAGAGGTCGCCCGCGACCCGCGCGTCATCGAGGCCTATCTCGGAGGTGCGGCATGAGCGAAACTGTCCTCAACGTCCGCAATCTCGAGGCCGGCTATGAGCCCGGCGTGCCGATTGTGCGCGGCGCCTCGATCACCGTCGGCAAGGGGGAGATCGTCGTCGTGCTCGGCCCCAACGGCGCCGGCAAGTCGAGCTTCATCAAGGCGATCGCCGGCCTTGTCCCGATCACCGGCGGCACCGTATTTCTGGACGGCAAGGACATCACCGCCGCTCCCGCGCACACCATGGTTCGGCTCGGCCTGGCCTTCGTACCGCAGACGGAGAACATCTTCCCGCTGATGTCGGTCGAGGACAATCTGAAGGTCGCCTGCGGCATCCTCGAGCGACGCGAAATCCCTGCCCGCATCGAGGAAATGTATGCGGCCTTCCCCGACCTCGTCCGCCAGCGCCGCACCGCCGCCGGCAATCTGTCGGGCGGACAGCGGCAGATGCTCGCCGTCGCACGTGCGCTGATCGTCCATCCCAAGGTGCTGCTGCTCGACGAGCCATCGGCCGGCCTCTCGCCGAAATTCGTATCGATGGTGTTCGAGATGCTGGCCGGCATCCGCAGGTCCGGCGTCACCATCCTGCTGGTCGAACAGAACGCCAAGGCAGCGCTGGCCATCGGCGACCGCGCCTATGTGCTGGTCGAAGGCAAGGACCGGCACGAGGGTGTGGCGTCCGAATTGTGGAACGATCCTGTCGTCGCCGAACTCTATCTCGGCCAACGCCCTCACGCCGGCAAGGGAGGCGCGGCATGAGCCTGCAATTTGTCGTCGATGGGTTGCTGACCGGTTCGATGATCGGCCTCGGCGCCATTGGCGTGACGCTCACCTATTCGATCCTGCGCTTCTCGAACTTCTCCCATGGCGACTTCATGGCCTGGGGCACCTATGCGACGCTCGCCGTCGTCAGCACCATCGGCGCGATGTTCGGCAAGGTGGAGCCCATTGGACCGCTGTCCTTCGGCTGGTCGCTGCTGGTTGCGCTGGTTGTCGGCATGACTTTCACCGCCCTGCTGGCGCTGTTGCTCGACAAGGTGCTGTTTTCGCGGCTGCGCTCGCAGGGGCAAGCCATCATCGTGGTGATGGCGAGCTTCGGCGCCTCGATGGCGCTGCGCAGCCTGCTCGAATTCACCTTCAGCTCACGCCCGACCTATTTCAGCCGGGCGATCCAGATCGCCATGCCGGTCGGCTTCGGCATCCGCATCACGCCCGATCAGATCGCGCTGCTGCTGCTGACCGCAGTGCTGGTGCTCGGCGTGCATCTGTTGATGACACGCACGCAGACCGGCCGCTCCATGCAGGCGCTGAGCCAGAATGCGGCCCTGGCCCGCATCGTCGGCATCGATGTTGCCTCCGTGGTGCGCGTCACCTGGATCATCGGCGGGGCGCTGGCCTGTGTGGCCGGCGTGATGATCGGCATTCTGGTGCAGATCCGCCCGTTCATGGGCTTCGACATGCTGCTACCGATGTTCGCCGCCGCCATCCTGGGCGGCATCGGCAGCATACCGGGCGCCGTGCTCGGCGGCCTGATCATTGGCCTTGCCGAAGCCGGTGCGGTGCAGCTGATCGGCGCCGAATGGCGCGCCGCAATCTCCTTCATCATCCTGATGGCGGTGCTGTTCGTGCGGCCGATCGGCCTGTTTGGTGTGAGGGAACGCTGATGGACCTGCTCGGCTACGGCGCCTTCTTCCTGACCACCGCACTGATCTTTTCGCTGGTCACACTGGGGCTCAATCTGCAGTGGGGGCTGACTGGCCTTTTCAATGTCGGTCTTGCCGGTTTCGTCGCCATCGGCGCCTATACATCGGCGCTGCTCACGACCCCGGACGATGCCGCGCGCTTCGGCGGCTTCGGTCTGCCGATCCTGGCCGGCTGGGCGGGCGCCATGATCGTCGGCGGTATCGCCGCAGCAATTACCGGCATGGCCACGCTGCGTCTGCGATCAGACTACCTGGCGATCACCACCTTCGGCGTCGCCGTCGTCGTGCAGCTGGTCGCGCTCAACGCGCAAAAACTCACGGGCGGCCCGTTCGGCATCGGTTTCATCCCGCGCCCGTTCGGCGGCCTTGCCGAAACGCCGCTGTTGTTCAACGTGTCGAACCTCGCCGTCGTTTCGGCTGTGACGCTGATCGCCTATCTCGCTCTGGAGCACCTGTCGCGCAGCCCCTGGGGCCGCGTGCTCAAGGCGCTGCGCGAGGACGAGCGAGCGGCGATTTCGCTGGGCAAGAGCGCGCGCTTCTACCGCGTCCAGGCCTTTGCCGTCGGCGGCGCCATCATGGCGCTGGCCGGCGCTTTGCAGGCGCATTTCACCGGCTTCATCGCGCCCGATAACTATCTGCCGATCCTGACCTTCCAGGTCTGGGTGATGCTGATCGTCGGCGGCTCGGGCAGCAATGCCGGCGCCATTGCCGGCAGCATCCTGGTCTGGGCGATATGGGCGGGGTCGGGCACGCTGACCAGCGTGCTGTTTGCGCCCGAGCAGCAAGCACGCGCGGCCTCGCTGCAGATCGTCGCCATCGGCGTCATGCTCTGCGTCATCCTGCTGATCCGGCCGAACGGATTGTTCGGCGACCGGCCGCGCCGGCCGAAGCCCGGCAAACAGACAAAGGCGGCGGCCAGCGAGAACGAGGCCGGACCATGAATGCCATGATCCGGCAAGACGTGCATGGCGTTTCACTCTGGCATGCCGTCAGCCGCAACCGCCGCGACCGGGGCACGCTGCAAGGCGGGCTCGACGTCGATCTCGCAATCGTTGGCGGCGGCTTTTCCGGCCTGTCGACGGCATTGCATGCCGCCGAGAAGGGGCTTTCGGTCGCGGTCCTCGAAGCCGAATTCATTGCCTGTGGTGCGACCGGCCGGAATGCCGGCTTCGTCGTTCCGAACTTTGCCAAGCGGGATCCAGACGACATCATCACCGAACTCGGACCCGAGCGCGGCGGGAGGCTGATCGATTTCGCCGCGGGAAGCGCTGACCTGGTCTTCGGCCTGATCAAGCGGCATGGCATCGAATGCGACGCTGTGCAGAATGGTTGGATCCAGCCGGCGCATTCGTCCGCCGCGCTGGAAAAGACGCGATCGCGCGCCGAGCAATGGGCGGCGCGGGGCAGGCCGACCGTAACGCTCGATGCCAAGGCGGTCACGACGCTCACCGGTATCGGCGGCTACGCCGGCGGTTGGATGGATAACTCGGGCGGCGTCCTCAATCCGGTCGAGTATGCGCGCGGCCTGGCCGATGCCGCCGAAAAAGCCGGCGCGCGGATCTTCGAGCAGACGCGCGTCGCTTCCATCGACCGCGCTGCGGATGGCTGGACCTTGACGACCGCATCCGGCGCCGTGCGTGCGGGCAAGGTGGTGATCGCCACCAACGCCTATGGCGGGGCACTGAACCGGACACTGGCGCGGACCTATATCCCGCTGAAAGTCTTCCAGATCGCCACTGCGCCGCTGTCGCGGGCCATACGCGCGCGCCTGCTGCCCGGCGGCCAGGGCGTTGGCGACACCAGGCGCAACCTGTTCACGTGCCGCTTCGATGGCCAGAACCGGCTGATCAGCGGCGGCATGCATGTCGTCGGAGCCGGCGCTGAGACGCGCATGCCGCAAACGATTTGGCGACGGCTCGCCAGGCATCTCGATTTGCCTGACCTGCCGCCGCTTGCCTACAGCTGGACAGGCGTGGCGGCGGTGGTGCCGGATTTCCTGCCGCGTCTCATCGACCTCGGCCCGGGCCTGATCGCCGGCTTCGCCTGCAACGGTCGCGGCATCGCCATGACCACGGCAATGGGCAAAGTGCTGGCGGACTGGGCGAGCGGAACGGACGCCCGATTTCTGCCGCTCCCCTTCGCACCGCCAGCGCCGATCCCGCTGCACAACCTCGTGCGCTATGCACCGAATATGCTGCTCCCCTGGAGCATCCTGCGCGACCGGCTGGATTAGACAGCCAAGCCAGGTGATCCTCCTGCCGGCGCGCTCACAGCGACCCGAAAAGGACCGCCACACCTTCCGCAATCGATGACCGTGGTGGCCCAAGAGGATATAGTCAGATCCCCTCCCCATCCAGCCGCATCTACTCCGCAGCCTGAACCCGATTGGCCTGGATGACCGCCCGGATCTCGGACCGGCAGGAGCCGCAATTGGTGCCGGCCTTCAGGGCGCCGCCTATGGCTTCGACTGTCGCGCACCCGGCTGCCACTGCCGCCGCGATCTGGTTGACCCCGACGCTGAAACAGGAGCAGACGGTCGCGCCCGCATCGGGCCGATCGGCGCCGGCGCGACCGGCGACGATCCTGAAGCGTTCGCGTTGGCTGGTGTGAACCTCCTGGAGTTGCTGTGCCGCCCAACCCCGCGAAACCGCCACCGGTCCCGACGCGATAAACAAAGCCCCGGCGAGGTGCTGGTCGTCGAAGGCAGCAATACGATGCTGGCCGGTATCGCGGTCGTGATAAGCGAGCGTATCGGCTACGGGAACATCGAAAAGCGAACCAGCAAAACCAGCCCAGTCGATGTCGTCGTCAGCAAAGGCAAGCTCCACCCGCCAGCCGCCCTTGCATTTGGCCACGGCCCAGTAATCTGCTGCGACCGCCACCGGCTTGCGGCGCACCACGGCGAAGCCGAAGGCTCTCGCGGCGAACTTCTCGATGCGGGCGCCGACATGTTTCAGCGCAGGCTGACCGGAAACCGGATCGGTCAGAGGCGCGGTCAGCGTGTCGAGCCGGCCTTTTGCCGAAAACTGGTCAGTCCAGTGCATCGGCGCAAACACGCTGCCCTGGCGCTGGCGTGCCGTCACCAGCGCGCGCACCAGCACATCGCCGCGCGGGCTGGAGACGCGCACGATGTCGGCGTCGCCAATGCCGTGATGCGTGGCATCCGCGGGGTGGATCTCGACGAAGGGCTCGGCCATGTGCTGGGAGAGACGTGGGCTTTTCCCAGTGCGGGTCATCGTGTGCCAATGGTCGCGAACACGGCCGGTGTTGAGGATCAGCGGATAGTCCGGGCTGGTGCGTGTCTCGACGATGGGACGAATGGCGATGAAGCGGGCCTTGCGGTCGGGATTGTAGAAATTGCCGTTGGCGAAGAAGCGGGTGCTGGAAGGGTCAAGTCCCGCTTGAACACCCCCCTCTGTCCTGCCGGACATCTCCCCCGCAAGGGGGGAGATTGGCAGCTTTGACGCCGGCATATCTTCTGCATCGTTGGTAATTGGCGAAGGCCGAGGCGACGGCTGATCTCCCCCCTTGCGGGGGAGATGGCCGGCAGGCCAGAGGGGGGTGGCTGTGCTCGGCGCCGGCCACTGGAACGGAGCCAATTCTTCATAGGCGTCGGCATCGATCGCACCATAAGCGCCGATATCGAAATCCCGCGCGCCGTCATTCTCGAAACCCGACAGCGCGGCGTGTTCGGCGAAAACCTCCGCCGGCGTCACATGCGCAAACGCCTCGCCAAACCCCATCCGCTTGCCCACCTCGGCAATGATCTGCCAATCCGGCCGCGCCTCGCCGGGCACCGCAAGAAAGCTGCGCTGGCGCGAGATGCGGCGCTCTGAATTGGTCACGGTGCCGTCCTTCTCGCCCCAGGCGGCGGCGGGTAGCCGCACATGGGCGTGACGCACGGTGTCCGTGCTCGCCAGCACATCCGAAACCACGACAAACGGGCAGGCCTTGATCGCCGCCTCGACGGCATCGGCATCCGGCATCGAGTCGACCGGGTTGGTGGCCATGATCCACAATGCCTTGATGCGGCCGGCGGCGATCGCCTGAAACATCTCGACCGCCTTCAGACCGGGCTTTGGGGCGACGGCCGGCGCATTCCAGAAACGCTGCACGCGGTCACGGTGCTCGGGGTTTTCGATCTCCATATGGGCGGCCAGCATATTGGCCATGCCGCCGACCTCGCGGCCGCCCATGGCGTTGGGCTGGCCGGTCACTGAAAACGGTCCTGCCCCAGGTTTGCCGATGCGGCCGGTGGCGAGATGGCAGTTGATGATGGCGTTGACCTTGTCGGTGCCCGAAGACGACTGGTTCACTCCCTGGCTGTAGACAGTGACGGTTTTCGCAGTCGCGGCGAACAGGTTGTAGAAGCGGGTGAGCTCGTCCTCGCTCAGGCCGGTGGCGGCGGCAATGCCGGCAAGGTCGAGCGCCGATGCGGCGAAGAGAGCTTGGCCGAAGCCGGTCGTGTGTGCGGTCACATAGCCGCGGTCGAGTGCGTTGTGCTGGCCGAGCCAGGCGAGCAGACCAGTGAACAAAGCAACGTCGCCATCCGGCGCGATCGCCAGGTGAATGTCGGCGATATCAGCGGTCATGGTGCGGCGCGGGTCGACCAGCACGACCTTCATCTCCGGTCGTTTTTCCCGGGCCGCCGCGATGCGCTGGAAGAGCACGGGATGGCACCAGGCGAGATTGGAGCCGACCAGCACGATCAGGTCGGCGAGCTCGAGATCCTCGTAGGTGCCGGGCACGGTGTCGGAGCCGAAGGCGCGGCGGTGGCCGGCAACCGAGGAGGCCATGCATAGCCGCGAATTGGTGTCGATGTTGGCCGAGCCGATGAAGCCCTTCATCAGCTTGTTGGCGACATAGTAGTCTTCGGTCAGCAACTGGCCGGAGACATAGAAGGCGACGGAGTCAGGACCGTGCTCGGCGATGGTTTGCGAAAAGGTCGAAGCGACGCGGTCGAGCGCCTCGTCCCAGCCGGCACGGCGACCGTGGATTTCGGGGTAGAGCAGCCTGCCGTCGAGGTCGATGGTTTCGGCCAGGGCCGAGCCCTTGGAGCAGAGCCGGCCGAAGTTCGCTGGATGGTCGGGGTCGCCCCCGGCCCGGGCGATCAACAACCCCCGCGCCGGATACCCCCCCCCCCCCCACCCCCCCCCAAAAACGGCGGGGGGGTGCCACACCCCGCCCCCGCCCCCCGAGG